>CAJAWH010000023.1 GCA_903945605.1 uncultured Methylococcaceae bacterium
GTTGCCCATGGTGATGGCATTGACCGGATTATGGCGGGGAATGGTGATAATCCGGTTGCCATCGGTCATCACAATGTGCTTGCCTTGGCGAGCCACCCAAAAGCCATTTTTTTCTAATGCCTTAACGGCTTGTAAGTGATTGACCCCCGCTAGTTTAGGCAAAATGACCTTCCACTATATCAATTTCCTTAACTGTTTTGTACTTGGTCAGTTCTGACGCGACTGCCATATAATCGGTGATTGCCTCGGCAATGTTTTGCAAAGCTTCCTGTTCCGTGTCGCCTTGTGAGTGGCAACCGGGCAAGCCTAACACGGAAGCGGCAATACCTTCTTCTGATGTTTCAAGAATGATTTTGTATTTCATGGGGTTTATTCCTATTAGTAAAGGATGGGCTGCAATAAAAAAGTCCATCGTATGCAATAAAGCTTTGATAGGCCTTTATTCCTCAACTCTTTATTTTTACAAAATATATTACAAAGCTGAATGAAACAGTCGTTGTAAAAACTAGAATTTCTCTATTATTTCAACAGATTGTGGAGTTTTTTCGCGGTCTATAGATACGCAATAATCACTAAAATCACGAGCAGGGCTTGCATTTTCACCTTCATTTGTTACCCGTTCTACTTTTACGAGGTTAAACAATTGGTGGGCTGGTGCATTGCCCAATCTGTCTGCGTGTTTAAATACAATCAATTTTTGAGTTGCCATTTCACCACGGGCGGCAGAATGGTCATGTTCAAACATTTGGCATAAGGACTGCCATAGCAAGGCCAAATCTTCCTCGCTAAACCCCGTTTTATCCGCTAATGCAGCAGAAACAAAACCATGGGCGCGATATAAGCCATAAGGGACAATGTACTTTCTTCCCATAGTGCGCTCTTTTTCAATGTCTTTCTCATTAGTAACCGCCATGCGTGTAATGGATATTTCTTGCGGGAAAATAGGGTCAATAGAACGGGCAAAAGCAATTTGTACCGGACCGCGGACGGTACCTGTATTTATTTCGGTACTCATGACGGCACCAAAAGTGCGGACATCAAAAAAGTGATCGCACATAAATTGGGTTAAGGCTCTAGCCTTGTTTTCATCTTTAGGTAATTTTTTTGATTCAGGTTTTAAATTTTGTGCCAAATACGCCAATTTATTCTGGTTATTCAGTACGGACTTTTCCTGCATATAAATTGCGTAACCGGACTTATCGGCTTGAGTCAGTGCTATGAAATTACGTATTTTGCGTTTTAAGCAAACATCGGTCACTAAGCCTTGGTTGGTTTCAGGGTCTAAACGTGGCATGTTACCAGCGTCTGGGTCGCCATTGGGGTTGCCATTTTTAATATCAAACAGCAAAACAAATTCGTAGCGGTTGTTAATTTCGGTCATTGGTGTGTTCCTTTGAAATTTAAATCGGTAAGGGATTAATCTTCATCTGCCGGAGTAGATGACTGAGACTCATCGTCATGCTTAGCAATCAAGTTATCAATTTCATTGCCAGCCTTGTCTTTAATTTTTGGCGTATAGCGTTGATGATAATAACCAATGGCGAAACGCCCCTGATCTTGTAGGTTAAGATTACGAGGCCAGAAAGTCGGCATACCATTTTCAATATCCCTTATTTGCCAGTCAAAAAAGGATGCCAGATACTTTTTATTGGCATCATCTTTTCTAATTTTGGCAAGATGATTCATAGCATTGCGTATCAGCATCGGAAAAACCAAAGCAGGGGTGGCAGAAGCAGCCCCCCAATAGCGGTCGCGGATGGTGGCATTAATGTCTTGCCCCAAAGCTTGTTTTTGAATACTTTCCAGCACGGCAAATAGTCGCCCCATGCGATAGGCTACATTCTGTTCTTCCACATCCAAACTCATGGGTAACTCCTTAGTATTTATTTTAGTATTTATTAATTGGTTTAAACGGATTTGGCGATTGATCACAGCTTTACAAAGTGATATGCGTGTGCTACTGATTACGCCATCAAGGCGCATACGTATTATTAACTGTGATAACAGGCTTTGTGGATAGGTTTGACCAGTAAAAATTGCACGGGCAAGATTGCCAGCTAGTTGCGGGGATATTCTGTCAGCATCCGGTTTAGATTTGCCTTTTTCAATATAAACGGGCGCAGTCGCATAAGTGAGCTTCCAAATTGCAGGCAGACCATTACCTTGTTGTGGTTCAATGCGTAAATCTTGATAATGTTGGGCTATACGCTGTGTTAAGTCGTTGAGGTTCGTGACATGCCAAAAACGCACGGATATCCGTGCTGCATTAGGCGACAAACCTAAAATATAAAATTGGGTATTGACATCAAGGTCAGGGCGTAATGCTTCTAAAGGGATACCTTGTGCAACTTGCTGTAATAAACTGGCTAAACTTGCTGTTTCTTGCCCATCAGTCGGATTGATGGCTTCCGACATAAAATTTTCCACCAAATCTGCATTGCAGCTTTGAGCAGCTTCCGCCCAAAAAACAGTGACGGCATCTCCAATTTTTAGGCGTTGTTTATTCTCTTTACGCAAGAGATGATTGAGAGCGGAAACATATTTGAATGCGGCATTTGTACCTACACTGGAGTTTTTACCTTTTTTTAAGCCGTAAGACTCAAAAGAATCTTTATTAAAGGAAACGATATAAGCACCGGATGATTGTGCCTTATCCACACCTTTAATGCGAATATGTAAATCAGCTATTTGAGCATGATCTCCTTCAATAAGGCATTGCCCTTTAGTAAGCATGCTTTTATAGTCATTAAGATACTTGTCCCATTGGGTAGTAAATTCTTGGCATTCATGGATGAAATTATTGTCGCCAATCAGCCTGAATACAAAATTTTCATCCAATTGTTCGTCTGAAAGAAAGTCATTTTTTTTATTTTTGTCCCAGTCATAATGAAAATTGGCCATTGCAGACATTGTTTTTGTGTTATGCATGAAACCATAAAATATTGGACAGCTGTATTTTCTAAGTGGGTATTTGCTTCCCATTAAAATTTCTAATTCCTTTAGAAAAAGTTCCACTTTTTTGAATGGTGTAGATGAGTATCTATTTTTTACAGATTTTTCCAGTAATTTATTTTTATCGTTTAAGTTTTCTGGGGTAAACTTGTTCAATTCTTCTACAAAGATTTCATTAATCGTGCAACATAATGATAATATTTGCTTTCTTGTTAAAGCAGCTGAGGTTATAAATTCACAAAGTTTGTTTATTTGAAATTCAATTGAAGTAAATATATTCCAGAATTCCTGATATTTTTCATTCAGTTTTTTTGGCTTTTTTGATAATCCAAGGGTATAGGCGGAGTTGTCCCAAAGTGGGTTAGCTTTAACTCCTGAAGTTTTACCTTCAGGTAACATTGGAACCATAAGAGAAATCGGTAATGGCTTGGTCTTTTTTACACCTTCTCGCGGTTGTAACCGCAAATCTTCAATATTATGAATTGAACCATCTGCATTTAGCACAATACAATAGCTAATCTTTTCCCAACTCCAACCATAAGGGGGAAGCACACCTGAGTGGCTTGCAAGTCTGTCGTAGTATTTGACTAATGATTGCAAAATCATAAAACAGCCCCTAATTTTTGGGGTATTTCAATAACGCCATTGTGCATTTGTACCCTATAAAAATACGGTGTCATGCCATTTTTGAAATCTATATCCCATAACATCCAGCCTAAATCACGCTCGCCCTTTAGTGATTCATGGCAACTAGGAATATCAGCAGCACTCTCCAATAATTCAAATGATGCATAAAATTCACGGGACCCCAAACAAGGCTGTTGAAAGCATTGCCCTTTACTGGCTCTACGCCTGAATATATCAATGTGTTTTCCGGTATTATCGTCAGCACCTGCATTTTCTGTCAGTTCAAAATGGGCTTCAATAACATAACAAACCTTTTTTAAAATAATAGCGGCACGTTGTTGGCGGTTGTCACCATCATCAACGTGATACACAAGATCGCCGAGATTGCCTGTTTTTATTGCGGACATAATATTGCCCGGCTTTATCATGTCCGCCACTTCATTACGCCTGATATTTTCAAACCGTATCGGCTCAAGCACATGGATACGATCAATCATCCAACAAATTGCTGGTTTCCAATGGATTGCTTCTATGATGCCCCGTGCGGCTGAAGGTGTGATGACATCGTATGAAACACGCTCCACTTTCATTTCAGGTCTGGTAAAACAGGCATTGTCACCCCACACCTTCAAAATTATGCCTTTGCTCATGTGTTCTCCGTGCTTAAAAACATGTGTTTTCATTACCAAACACAATCCTCACCGCTAATGATCAACAGGCCGCCTTCAGGACTGAAACCGATACTATCGGTATATAAATTATTGCTTTTTAAGATTAAAAACTGTTCTCCAAACCGTTCTGGCTGGACATATTGAAGCCGCGCGCGATAAATCACCATGATTTCATGAGATAAATCGCACACTTTATATTTTAATATTTCACAACAGAATTGCACCAAATGCAAAGCTACCAGCTTCGAATAATCAGCTCGCTGGATAACTTGCCGCGATTA
>CAJAWH010000024.1 GCA_903945605.1 uncultured Methylococcaceae bacterium
GTAAGTCATTGACTCACAGATGCGTCAATTTTGTAAAATGAAGTTTTTCGAAGTCCCCTTAACTATTCCGTCATGCTTTTGATGCTCAAATGGAATGATTAACTAGATGCTATACTAAATCAACAATGCCCAGAAATATAACAAGCCTTTATTTTTAAATACTTGTTTTTATAATATTTAACATTTTTGGATGTTGGACTCGGAACGTTTAGAAATAACTACCGCTTGGACAAAAGGGACGCAAACAAGGGAAACCGGCTTGCGCCCTTCATATAAACGGCGTACTGTGGAACGGAGATACGGTTAACCGCCTACTTGGGCAATCCAATCCTGAAGATTGTAATAGTTGGTGATACGTGCCACTTTACCATCACGGATTTCAAAAAATGCACCGGCGGGCAAGCGATACGTTTGCCCATTAGCCACTGGCAAGCCTTCGTCGGTTTTAATATATTCCCCTAATACCACAAATTCAGCGGCGGCACGGCTGCCATCGGCGGTGGCCATGATGACCATATCCACCAACTGTTCTTTATAGTTAAAATTCATGCAAGCCATAAACTGGGTGAAAGCCGCCTTGCCTATTTCACGTTTGCCTTGGTTGATGTCATGGATAACATCATCGGTGAGCAGGTTTAAAAAAGTGTCCATATCGCCGCTATTGAAAGCCGCATAGTAGTTTTCTACCAGCTTGATGCTGTCTTGGTTCATTACAACCCCTCTATAAATTAAAAAAACCGCCTATTATAATCAAATGGCATTAACTATTCGATGCTTCATTGCCATTATTTGAATAACCGAGCGGATGTCATGCAGCACGTTGGCTGGGGCGTAGTCGATGCCCTGCCCCACTAGGATGTTGCTTGTTTGCCAAGCGCTTTGTTTGCCAGCAATTCGCTTCGACCATGCTCAGGGAGTGAAGGTTAGGCATCATTCACAGGCAATCGCCAAATTGCACCACCATTAAGTGGCAGTCAAAAAAAGTGTTCGGGTATTTGACGGTGATAATGAAACGCAAAATAAACTCGATAATCAGGCATAAAGTCACGGTACGGGCAAAACAACCGAATAGCCGGTAACGGGTATGGCTGGTGCAACGCCAAACTGCCACCAGCCACCAGGTAATCGGCAAGACCAGCATAAAATGCACCGTTATCCAGCTAGCAATGGTGTAGGTCAGATTGTCAATCCGATAATCAATGTACACCAATACACCATTGACAAACACCAAAAATGGCCAAAATGCCCGCCACAATGCGGCATTGCCCAACCATGCGGCATGAAGGAACAAGTACCAGCTAGGCACTTTGGCTTCCCGCCAATGGCTATCGCTTGCTGGCGTGTACACATAAACCAGCAAAAACAACGCCGTTAGGAACAGGCAGGCTTCAAGCGCAGAAAACAGATGGGTATAGGTGTAAATAATGGGTAAGGTAGTGATGAACATTGGCGATCAACCCAAATAAAAAACGGCTTGGCATGTTGGCGGAAGCACGGGGCGGCAAGCCATCGCCTGCAAAGCACCGGCTGGATGGCATTTAAGGTGAATGTACCGGAAAGGGGGCAAAAGGCAATGCCGATGGCATCACCGGCAGGAAAAATGGCTCGGCCTTATAGGAAAAACAACGCGTTTTTGGTGACCGCCACAATGGCAATATAAGTAAAACAGGCCATAGCCCCAAAAAATGCCAACCAACGGTTTCTGCCACGCTGGCGCATAGCAACCGTAGCCAACGCGATATAACCGAGCAAGGCCAATATTTTGACCACAATCCAGCCATATTCACCTGCTAGCCATTGCCCTTGAAACACCAAGGTAAAGCCGCTAAGCAACAACAAGCCATTGACAACATGTGGAAACACCACCACAACTTTATGCTTGACATACGGGGATTGCGTTTCTGACAAAATAATCCTGCCGATAAATCCGGTAATGGAAATTGTCACCAATAGAAGATGTAGCATTTTAATCATAGTGTCCTCGTGGGTGTTGAAGCCTTTGCTCCGCCAAGCCCCTAGTTTACGCCAATTCGGCCAATAAAAGGGCGATCATATTTTCCGCTTGGCTTAGATAATGCCCGCCAAACAAATTCAGATGATTTAAAATGTGGTAAAGATTATACAGGATTTTACGCACTGCATAACCCTCATCCAGCGGCCAATGCTCTTGGTAGGCTGCGTAAAATTCGGCTGCGAAGCCACCAAACAGGCTGGTCATGGCCAAATCGGCTTCCCGGTCGCCATAATAACAGGCCGGATCAAAGATAACCGGCGTGCCTTGCTGGTCGAATGCCACATTACCACCCCACAAATCGCCATGCAATAGCGAGGGCAAGAGCCGATAACCGGCAAAAAAAACGCCCATATTGGCACATAAACGCTCGCCAAGACGCTGTAAATTGCCGCGATAGCCATTGCTGGCCGCCAATTGCAATTGATAAGCCAAACGCTGATCACGCCAAAACGCCAACCAATCGGCACTGGCAGCATTCGGTTGCGGGGTGCTGCCAATGGTGTTGTCGCGCTGCCAGCCAAAATAAGCTTGCGGCTGGCGGTGCAAATCGGCCAACTGTCGCCCTAATGTGTGCCAAGATTGCCGCTTGGCTTGCCCAAAAACAATATGCTCCAGCACCAAATAGGCTTGCCCATTGGCAGTGCCGGACAACACCGCCCGTGGCACCCTGACCGTATCGGTTGCCGCAATGGCTTGCAGACCGGCAAACTCGGCTTGGAACATGGGCAACAAATCGGCACGGTTCAGCTTGACAAAATAAGGCGCGGCAAAACCCTCAAGGCAAAAAGCCGCATTGATGTCGCCGCCAATAATCCGGCAGGTGGACAATGCCACGAACGGTTGCCCAGTGGCTGTGTGGATATGTCCTGCAATAGCGGTGAAAGTTTTCATGGGGGGGGTGAGCCAACAGACATCATCAAAAATTGATATGTTATTTTAAATCAATGTGATATGCAACACTATGCTTTCCTAAGAAGACCTGAAACAGCAGCCCGCACCTGATGGCTTGCCTGACCATTATGCGTAGTTGCCATTCCCTTCGACTACGCTCAGGGAACAAACGGTTTTTACAAACAGATGACCCTTCGCGTAACTTCAGGTCTAAAGTTAAATAGCAAACAACAGCCAAACCTGTTCGGGGCAAAACTAATTTGGCAGTTTGCCGATTCGCTGTATATTAATGAATGCGGGGCGGCCCTTCGACTTCGCTCAGGGAACACGCCAAGTAAACAACTAGGGCGGTCGATGGTATAAGCGGCCAGGTAATTTTTGCCGTTTATTAGGGCTGGATGGGCATCAATAAGCTTTTGCAAACAATAACAGCCCCCAGTTTTATAACTACTGTCACTGTAGGGAAATAAAATGCAGATTAAATTACCGTTTAACGCCTCAAAACCTATTCTAGGTGAGGCGAGTGTTGAAATAGATAAACCTGACCAAGACACTTTCAGCTTTGTGGCCAATGAATTTTTTACCAACTACCCCAAATGGGCTGTTGAAGTTATTGAATTGCATCCTTTGGACAGCAATGGCATCTATGTCGGGGCAAAAGGCAAACAAGTGCGTGAAGACAATGGTCAGGTTGTCGAATCGGTGTTTGAAGTCACCGAATACAACCCGTACACTAAGTTTGTGCTTAAGGGCGTGACCTCCCCATATCAACAAACCTATATCACCGAGGGGCTGGAACAAAACCGGCGCACCAAGTTGACTTTTATCTTCGAAATATTGGATGTTGACATTTTTATGCGTCCCTTTGAAAAACTAATACGCATTGCCATTGAAGATGGCGCAGAAAGCGTTGTCGAAAACATTAAAAACTTAATGACTGCAGAATGTTAACCACTATAACTTTTATAACATTAACCCAGGTCTTATATTATGCCCGCCCTATTTGAAAAAGATAATGGAATTATTCCACAAGTGCTGTCCGCCATTTTGGATGAATGTGTCAACGGCGTAACCCTAGCTGACCCTGATTTGGAAGACTCCCCCATTGTATACGCCAATAAAGCTTTTGAACGGCTGACCGGCTACAGTAACGACGAAATAATTGGTTTAAACTGCCGTTTTTTGCAAGGCGAAGACCGGCAACAACAGGCACGTTTTGATATTGCCGAAGCCCTACAAAAACATGAACCGATAGAAGTGACCTTAAAGAATTACAAAAAAGACGGCACACTATTCCATAACCGCCTAAAAATAGTGCCTTTATTTGATAAAAAACAAAGGGTTATTTACTATCTGGGCGTACAGTATGACATCACTGACCAAGTCAATTCCCAAGATAAAATCAGGTCTTTGACCGACCTGCTGAATGAACGCTGATAGGTTTCTTTGTCCTCTTTATACTATGGCTTATAACGCTTATGAATGACACTACTTTGGCTAATAACGGGCAAGAGATGCTATTGACCGGGCAATTGTTTGGCTTGGCAATAGTGGCTTTTTTTGTGTTGCTGATTTATGAAAAAAAGCATCCATTCCTGCATTTTTCGCCGACCCTGTATAAAGAATCCATCGTCACTAATTTAAGTGCCTTTTTGACCAATAATTTAATTTTGACGGCTTTAAAAGCCTCTTCATTATATTTGGTCGCCCAACAATTTTCGGACATCGGTTTATTGGCGGGTTTAAGCAATGGCCCATTGAAATGGCTGTTGACCTTTGCCTTTTATGATTTTGCCATTTATTTATGGCATGTAGCCAGCCACCATTCGCATTTTTTGTGGCGCTTCCATAAAGTGCACCATAGCGACAAAAGTTTTAATGCCTCGACCGGTTTCCGTTTCCATGTCTTTGATCTGTTGCTGGAAATTGTCTACAAATGTATATTTGTAGTGCTCATTGGCGTTGACGCTTATGTGGTACTGTCCATTGAAATTATAGAACTGTTTTTTATATTTTTTCACCATGCCAATATTGCCTTCCCCAAGGAACAACAGCTTTCCCAAGTGATTATCACGCCCTCTTTGCATCGGTTGCACCATTCCACTTTGCGCTCAGAACATGACAGCAACTACGGTATTGTGTTATCCATCTGGGATAGGCTATTGGGCACGCGCAAAGAGCTGGTGCCCGCCAAAATCGGTTTGGAGCTGTTAGAAGCTGATAATGTGGTGCAGCTTTTTTCGCTGGCATTCATAACCGAAACTAAGGTCAGGGAGTGGTTAAGATGGATACCCAAAGGCAAAAAATAGTGGCCGTTAGTTACGGTTGGGTGACCACCTTAATGCTATTAAGGGCCTATCCCCATGATCATTAAAACTAAAACAACAATCGCCAGCAGCGAGATCACCGACCAACAGATTTTTTTACAGCGCCGTAAAGTAGTTAAAGCACTATTGGGCGCACCGCTTGCCTATGCGGGCATCCATTCTGGTTTAGCCGCCGGACAGACAGCCCCCAGCAATGCCTTAGCCGCCCATTATCAGGCTGACAGCACAATAACCCCTGCCAATCTGGTTAAAAACTATAACAACTATTATGAATTTTCATTAACCAAAGAACAACCCGCCACCTTGGCGCAAAGCCTGCGTATTGACCCATGGACTATTGAAATAACCGGCGAGGTTGAGAGACCGCTGCGCCTAGATTTGGATGATGTGCTTAAATTGCAAACCGTGCAAGAATATGTCTACCGCTTCCGCTGTGTGGAAGCGTGGTCTATGGTCGTGCCTTGGCTGGGCTTTCCGCTAGCCAGTTTGTTAAAAACTGTCAAGCCCTTATCAAGCGCACAATTTGTAAAATTCACCTCGGTTGATCAGCCCGAAGCCATGCCCCTGCAAGCCAATAACACCATGTTGGAATGGCCTTATGTGGAAGGTTTGCGCATAGACGAAGCCTTGCACCCGTTGACGCTATTGGCGACAGGGCTATACGGCGAACCGCTGAGCAAGCAAAATGGCGCACCGATACGCTTGGTTGTGCCTTGGAAATACGGCTTCAAGAGCATTAAAGCAGTAGTGAAAATCGAATTGTTAAAAAAAGCGCCGCTGACCACTTGGAACAAGTTTGCGCCCCGCGATTATGGCTTTTATGCCAACGTCAACCCTAATGTGCCGCATCCACGCTGGAGCCAAGCCAGTGAACGCCCGTTAGGCAGCCATTTTTTCACCCCACGACGTAAAACGGAACTGTTCAACGGCTACGGCGAACAAGTGGCGGCGTTGTATCGCACTATGGACTTGTCACATTTCTTCTGATGTTGCACAAAAAACTAAACCCCCTTGATATCTGCACGGCCCTTTGCCTGATTCCCTTGCTATGGCTAGCCTTGGATATCTTTTTAGATAAACTGGGTGCCAATGCCGTTCAGGCGCTGCATATCCGCCTAGGTGACTGGTCGTTACGTTTTTTGTGCCTCACCCTTGCCGTCACCCCCGTGCAGACCCTCACCCAATGGCGTGGTCTGAGTGATTATCGGCGGTTATTGGGACTGTACACTTTTTTTTACGCCAGCCTGCATTTGCTGGCCTATTTATGGCTCGATCACGGCCTGCAATGGCCCATCATCGGCATTGATATTTGGCAGAGTTCTTATATTTGGTTTGGCTTGGCGGCTTATATCATTATATTTATGCTGGCCATCACCACCCCCAAACTAGCCAAAAAGCGTTTGGGCAAGTCTTGGAAAAAGCTGCACCGCACCATTTACTACGCCTCAGTTTTAGCCATTGTCCATTATTTCTGGCAACTCAAAGGCAATTTGGCCGATCCCATGCTGTATTTGTTGATTATTATGTGCTTGCTGGGCTTTCGCTTGCTGGTTTGGGTCAAAAGCCGCTATTTGTTTGGCTTGATGATTCCGGTGAAACGCAACAAGTGAGCTGCCAGCGCGTCAGTGACTGCAAGACAAGCTCGGCGCCTTGCGGTGTCGCCACCCCACCTTACGCCGGACATAGGCACGTTTTTACGCAGGCCATTGGTCACTTTTAATAAAGCCTTATCTGTTCAGGGTTTAGTGTTCTTAATGGCGGTATCAGATAGCGACATAATGGTATCTATTTTGGGGTTGTCTGATATACCCCCACGTTTGGCAAGTTGTCAATGGACACTGTTGGGCATAAAAAAACCCTTGTTATGCTAATAATCAAGGGTTTATGGACTTCATTGGGCTGTGCTGAAGGCTTGTTTGGCGGGAGAGTCATTAGAACTTTGTTTTATCATATTGTAATTGTTGAATATTTTAAGAGTTGTTTTTGATGTTACTGTAAAAGTTACTGCATTTTTGAGTTGTGACTCCTGATTTTAGGCAAGGCAGTGCCAACCCTTGCGGATGGTTTTA
>CAJAWH010000025.1 GCA_903945605.1 uncultured Methylococcaceae bacterium
AATATGAAAACACACCAACTTCAAAAGCGTTGGCAAAAAAAGGGGTTGTTATGTTGTATCCGAAATTGTTGCTAGGTAAGGCTGTATGGTACAAACAAAAAATATAAAAAGGCTATCATTCAGCCATGAGCATTTGATTTTGCTGCAATATCTTTCTAACGATTAAAATTGCCAATAAGAACAGCCCGTTATATTTTTTTAATAACCCGAAAGAGGTGTCAATTGGAGCGCGGATTCGCTGTTAGCTCGTAGGTTGGGGAGAGGAACGAACCCCAACAAACAAATGCATAAGCCCCTATTTTTTAAAGCGCCCGACAAAACCAGACTTGCTAAAATTATCACCAAAATCACAATTTCCATTAACAACTAATCATTAATGTTTGATTTTGCTGTATTTCGCTCATTTTATGCCCTTGGATACACCCCAACTTACCTGCTATTTGTTCCAATCCAATTGGTTATCTTTGCTATGACTTCCTGTGGTCCGCTGGCAAGTCAGAATGGCATCGCGCCAATCAGTGCCCTCGACACTCATCCCTTTAGTAAAACAAGCCACTGTTTTTTCAGCATCGTTTGTGCCTGAACAAAGTTTTACTATGTTTTCCCATTCCCAAGTACTGCTGTTGCCCCAATTCACCTGACCAGATTTAAGTTTTTGAAAACATTTGCCCGGTTCGGTAGGTTTTGAAGTGCCTTGACAAAGCTGCTTGACATTTTCTGCATCCCAATTCAAATCTTTATTATCGTTCCAAGCTATTTTTCCTTGAATATCGCTAAAACATTCGCTCTCTTGATCGGATGCCTGCACTGTTGTTATGCCCATAAAAAAAGTGAACGACACAACAGTGGCAATGTGGAATAAGCCGATTGTAAATGATTGTTTTTTATTCATTGTAAGTCCTTATTTGATTAAATATAACGTCTGCCCAATTAACTTACTGTTATATTTAACATTGACAAGTTTATATTTTTGTACAAATGTGTTGGGGCAAGTGTCCCAAATAATCAGCGCGTAGCGCGTAAATTGGGGAGTACCCAAACTACGTTCTGTAAGACGAAAAGCCTCAGTTGTGTTTGCAACCAGGGCTTTTTTTATGAAAATAGGATATCGTACCCTCGTGTATCTACGGGCGGTTAGCTTATGGCAAACGCATTTGACTTTTTAGATTATTTTATATGACCACCGCCTACCAGCCCCCTTTCCGCATCACTTCCGGCATACTGAATGCCGTGGCCGAGATCAGCGAATTATTGGGCTTCTGGTCAGCCGGACAAGGCGCGGCTTCCCCGCAATTGCGCCGCGAAAACCGTATCCGCAGCATTCAGGCATCGCTGGCAATAGAGCATAACAGCCTGTCGCTGCAACAAGTCACCGCCATTCTTGACGGCAAGCGAGTATTGGGGCTGCCCAAGGAGATTCAAGAAGTGCGCAACGCTTTTAATGCTTATGAGCAACTGCCCCATTGGCAGGCTAGCAGCAGTGGACATTTGCTGGCGGCCCATGCCTTGTTGATGCACGGGCTGGTTGACCACCCCGGCCAATGGCGTAGTGGTGGCGTGGGGATATTCCAGGAACAGGCCTTGGTGCATGTCGCCCCCCCCGCCTCGCAGATACCCAGACTGATGCAGGCTTTGCTGGACTGGTTATCCAGCCCCGACACGCACCCGTTGATTACCAGTTGTGTGTTCCACTACGAACTTGAATTTATCCACCCCTTTACAGACGGCAATGGCCGTTTAGGGCGCTTATGGCAGACCTTGATTTTAAGCCAATGGCGACCAGCAATGGCTTATTTGCCGGTGGAAACCATTATCCGCGAGCAGCAGCAAGATTATTATCGGATGTTGGGTGCAGCCGATCAGGCCGCTGACAGCACAGTATTTATCGAATTTATGCTGGGTGCTTTGGCTCAAGCCCTGCAAACCGGCATAGCGTCATCTTTACCGCCAAACCTGTCGGCAGAAAATGACGGTACAATGTCGGTAAAACCCTTAAGTGTTCCTGCACAAGCCTTATTATTGGCCTTACAGCAAACCCCGACATTGACCGTACCGGAACTGTCGGCGCATATTGGCAGTAGCGAACGCACGGTGGAGCGGCATTTGCAAAAGCTGCAACAGCAAGGTCTGTTACGGCGAGTGGGAGCAAAAAAAGGCGGCTATTGGCAAGTGCTTGACACCAAGTGAGTGTTGGAAAAATGGGCTACTTGCCGTTAACCAGCGACATCTTAAACAAGATAATGGCGATAACCATTTGATTGAATTGGCAGTGACCGGTTATGCACAAGGTATCGTGTCACGAAACATTAAAGACTTACAAAGCAGCGAATTGTTATTTCCCGATATTTTACTGATGACACCTGAAGAGCTTTTACAAGGAGGTCCTGCATGAGTGCGTTAACGCTGAGATTGCCTGAGCAAAAACATCAAACTCGCCAAAAGTAAAGGCATGTGACAAACATTTGCTGGATGATGAAGTAACCGTGCTTATTTTGGCTGAATTTGATTTAAAAACTCGATTCGATATCTACGCCCAACGGTGACAGGACAAAGCGAAACGTGGGTTAGAATTGCTGGAAAAAGCCAACAAATTAACGTAAAAATTTGAATTTTAATTATTTTTCATCAATAATGGGCGTGTTGTGATTTGCAGGTAGACCTTAGTCGGTTACACTTTGAAACTGGGTGAAACCTCGCGCTTCAAAGTTGTGATTTGCAGGTAGACCTTAGTCGGTTACACTGACCATCTCTTTTACCAGCAGCTGCAAGATGTTGTGATTTGCAGGTAAACCTTAGTCGGTTACACTTGAGCAAAAAAATTGCTCAGAGCCTGTGACGTTGTGATTTGCAGGTAAACCTTAGTCGGTTACACTGTCCCCAACAATGCGAGCTCTTCCGGTGTCGTTGTGATTTGCAGGTAAACCTTAGTCGGTTACACTGGAAACAAGCGACTTTTAACTAAAAACGCAGTTGTGATTTGCAGGTAAACCTTAGTCGGTTACACTCCGCACGGGTATTTAGCAGCTGTGCCTGAAGGTTGTGATTTG
>CAJAWH010000026.1 GCA_903945605.1 uncultured Methylococcaceae bacterium
GAAGAAAAAGCTCGAGGTCTCTTGGATTGACACCAGTTGCCCGCCCAAGGCCACCAGCGCGTCGGCGGCGTTGGCGATGTAGTAGCCGCTGTCCGCCACGGCAATGGGGTTGCCGGATGTTTTGGCGTAGGCCAAGGCATTAGAAACGGTAAAGGGAGTAGGAGTAATCATGATATGTCCTCCGTTTATTATTATTAAATGCCCAGATGCCCTACTTGCCTAAGTTCCGTGTAATTGCAGGGCAACTTAAATGTAAGGGCTATGACATTTTCAATTAGCTTGCCAGAGCAAGCTACCCGGTAGTACTGTGATGCAAGTGGTGATGCCTTATGTTTTTTTGATTGTTATTATTCAGCCGAACCTTGCCTATCCGTACCAATACCTAGTATAGCACTTGGTATTGGGTGAGTCCCATTATATTGTTACAAAATTGTTACGGCAAGATTTTTTTGTTTTAGGTCATATATTTATAATTCCATATATGGCGGGCGAGGGTGCTGGATGGCTAGGGGGATGAGGGATAAGCGTCGAGTTAGGTAAGCGACTATGGTCTGTTTAGATGGAAAGAAAAAAGGGGGGGCATGGCCTCGACAATGAGAGGTTTTTATAGCTGTTGCAGCATCTTGCCCCCCGTGCCAAGTGGCTATCTTTACAGCATTAAAAATACAGTGCTAAGGCCATGACTTCGATGGCTTGAGCTGGTTGATAAGCTGAAAACAGCCGGATTTGACCAAAAACAATCAGCGGCTGTTATCTGTCTGATAGTCGTTACTACAAGCCCATTTTTGATTAGCAACGAGTAACAACTGATCAGTAATGTTTTGATTTTGTTTTGGTTATTTTTTCATCTTGACCTATATACTGGCGGAAAGATCAAGCAATCCCAGAAAGCCCCGCCAGAGGCGGGGCAGAAATAGGCGATAATATAGCGGGTGGTGGGGTATCTTAGGTGCGGTGTAATAAATTGCATCCTACGCATCGTGTCTTACCCGACCTACGGGCTGCTCATTGCCAATTATGCTAAAAATCAAGAACTTCGGCACAATTTGCACAAACCAACAGAGTGCCTTTATGTCAGTCAACAGCCGACAGGTAGACCTTCACCTCCCTCACTTCCAAATCCTTACAATATTAGTAAAATCATCCGTCCACACGGGCATATCAAAATATAACGGCATTTTCTGCCATTGCCCCAAGGTGCTGAGCGCTAAAGGTTGCAAGGAGGCTTCTTGCCGTGCCATAACCACCCAATCGGTGCTGACCACTAAGGGCAGTTCTGCAACTGGCACAAATTCTTGCAGCAAGGCGGCCCAGTGTTGTTGTTCGGCGTGGATGGACAGCACTTTTTTCAGCAATAAATGGCGGTTGGTGATGTGGAACGCCAAGATGCCGTTGGGTTTCAGTTTTCTAAAATACAACTGCAAGGCTTCTTGGGTGAGCAGGTGGGTGGGTACGGCATCGGAACTGAAGGCATCCATCACCAATAAATCAAACTGTTGGTCGGGTTCTTGTGCCAAGGACAAACGCGCATCGGCAACGCGCATGGCGGCATGGGGCGCACATTGGCTTAGGTAGCTAAAGTAGCGGCCGTTTTTGGCAATATCCACCACCAATGGGTCAATTTCGTAAAATGTCCATTGTTGCGACGGCTTGGCATAACAGGCCAGTGCGCCCGCGCCCAAACCGACCACACCAATACGCCATTCGGCATTGCTGCCATCAAACTCTTTAAACAATTGCCCCATTGGCCCCGGTTGGCTGTAATAGGTCAGTGGTATTTTGCTTAACGCAGCGGGCAGGCGTTGGGCACCGTGCTTGGTGGTGCCGTGGAATAGCTCGTGGTAGGTTTCCGGTTGGTTTTGTTCATTGCTCAGTTCACTTTCCCGTACTGCCAATACGCCGAAAAAAGTCCGCTGTTGGAACAGGGTATGTGAAGACAGCCCATGTACGCCCAAGGCTAAAAATATCACCACGCCGTTTACCAAGGCATAAGCCAATGGACGTTTTCTTAGCGTAAAGGTCAATACCACCAAGAAAATCAGGGTGATGACTATCACATCAAAATAATCCAGCGGTTTGGCAATCAAGCCCTTCATGATAAGCCCGAACGCCAATAACAAGCCAGGGCCGGCAAGTTCCAGCAGCAACCGGCTACCGGAGGGCCATTGCACACCGGGGCGCAGCAATAGGGCGGCAATAATCATGATGGGGTATTCGTAGACACCATTAAACAACACCGGTGCGGCAAAGGTGTTGAATAGGCCACCTAACATACCTGCAAAGGACATCACCAGATAGTATCGGGTCAAATGTTCGGTGGGTGGGCGTTGTTTCGCCAGTTCGCCGTGGCACACCATAACGGCGAAGAAAAATGCGATCAGGTGTAACACCAGATACATCCAATACGGCAAATCTGCCGGATTGATGAACGCATAGGCAATAAACGGCACCAGAAAAAGCGCTTGTAAGCGCACCATCAGCGGGTGCAGCTTGTCATTCCATTTTGAAAACACCAACACGAATGACAGCAGGTACAGGGTCAGCGGAATAATCCACAGCAGCGGCACTGAGGCAATATCGGTGCTGATAAAGTTGGTCAGGCCCAGCAATAAGCTGGACGGCACAAAGGCCAAGGCCAACCAATACAGTTGTTTGGGCCAGCCTAGCGGTGCGGCGGCAAGGGGCTGTTTGGCCGCAGCCTGGACAGTCTGCCGGTTTTGCCACAACATTGCCGCACAGCCCGCCACCAACAGGCACAGCAGCACGAAACCCACGCTCCAGTAGCTTTTTTGCCCAGCCAAGCCGATATTGGGTTCCAATAAAAATGGGTAGGCCAGTAATGCCAGCAAGCTGCCCGAATTGCTGGCGGCGTATAAGAAATACGGGTCGTTGCTGTTGCGGTGGCCTATTTGGGCAAACCATTTTTGCATTAGCGGGGCAGTGGTGGACACTACAAAAAACGGCAGGCCAATAGCTAGCAGCAGCACCCATAACAACCAAAAAGTCGGGTTGCCTGCGTTAGGAGGTGTTATATCCAGTGGCAAGGCCACCGGCAAGGCGACAAAACTGACCAATAACACCACGCCATGCACCAGTATTTGCCGATGTACAGGCAGATAGCTGGACAATACATGGGCATAACCATAACCCAAAAATAACACGCTTTGGTAAAACACCATACAGGTGTTCCAAACTGCTGGCGAACCGCCCAGTAACGGCAATAATAGTTTGCCGAACAACGGCTGCAAGACAAACATCAGTAAGGCGCTGATGAATAAGGTGGCGGCATACAGCACAATCTGCGGCAGTGCGTGGCGGGTTGGCAGGGCAGGGTTTGGGTGGCGTGGGGTCATGGCTGGGCTTTGTTGTTATAAGTGTTTTTGTAAGTATCAATAGGCTAATAATAAAGCATTTATGGGCATAAGCCGTAACACAGCGTAGCTTCTGGGGTGGTGCGGGCTGTTATAGGGGCGGCCTGACCACTAGGGTCGCTAAGCGGATGCTTTTAAAACACGCACTTAGCAATAAACAGTCACCGGCGTTATAATGCAGGCTTTGCAAATCTTCTGCCGTTGCCGTCCGCTTGCCTGCCTTATGAAAATACTTAATCTTTATTTTAAAAATATCAACTCATTAGAAGGCGAGAACCGGGTAAATTTTGAACAGCCCCCGTTTACCGATACCGGCGTGTTTGCCATTACCGGCCCGAACGGTTCGGGCAAATCCAGTATTTTGGATGCCATTACTCTGGGCTTGTATGGCGAAACGTTCCGTTTTGACCGCCCGGCCGGTTTTGTCATGACCCAACGCACAGCCGAATGCTTTGCCATTATTGAATTTGCCTTAGCCAACGAAAAATACCGATCAAGCTGGCGCGTTCAGCGTGAAGGCGGTCAGGCTGAAGGCGAATTGCTGCCTGCTGAGATGCAGCTTGTCCGCTTGGGCGACGGCACGATGCTGGCAAGCGGGGTGGACAATGTCTGCAAGCAGATATTGGCGGTCACTGGCATGGATTTCCACAATTTCACCCGCGCCATTTTGCTGGCACAAGGCAATTTTGCCGCTTTCCTGAATGCGCTGGACAGTGAGCGCATGGCTATTTTGGAAACTATCCTGGGTACTGACATTTATGCGGACTACAAAAATGAGGCGTTTGCCAAAGCTAGCCAAGCACAACAAGGCATTGATGCGTTAAATCAGCAATTGCAGGATATACCACTGCTACCAGACGTCCAACTGGAAGCCAACGGGCATGATTTGGCGGATTTTGAAGAACAGGTGCTAACTTTGCGCGAGGCTAAGAAGCTGCTTCAGCATCAGCAACAAGCCCAGTTTAGGGTAAGCGGCTTGACTGAACAATTGCACTGGCAAAATCAAGATTTGGCGGAAACCGAAACCCAGTTACAGGCCAATGCAATGGCTTTGGCGCAGATAGACAGCCAACAAGCCGCCGCCGATTTCGCAGCGGTTTTGCATGACGTAGCCCAAGGCGATCAGGGCATCCAGCAAAGCCGCGCCGCATTGGCAGCTTTAAACGATGAATTGCAACAGCTCAAGTTACGCCTTGGTAATGCCCCGATTGCCGAAGCAGACCGTTCCAGGCCGTTTGCCGAACAACTGCAAAACATCAGCGCGATAAAAGCACAAGTCAATTTGCTGGCAGCCAACCAGCAATCGGAAACCAGCCTTTGGCAATCGTTGGGCATACAAATCAACGAAAAAAAGGCCGTCTTGGCGGAGCTTGACGCTTGGTTGCAAGAACAGGCTAAAGATGCCGTGCTGCTGGAGCAATTTCCTGACACCGCACAGCTTAAAAAATTGCGTCAGGATTTGGCAGAAGCAAGCCAACAGCAAGCGTTGCTGGCGAAATCCTCTAAACAAACCTACAGTTCATTACAGTCCAGCACTACTACGCTGGATAAGAAAAGCCAGCTTGGCAAACAATTGCAGCAACAGTTGCAACAAGCCGAACAACACTTGCAGGACTTGGCGGACGGTAAAACCATTGCTGATATTGAATCTTTGGCCGAAGAACAGCAGCAGCGCGTGAAAGATTTCACCGTGCTGAATAAACTGGCGGAAGCTTATGACAAATTGGCGGGCAACAGCGGCTTTTTGGGCTTATTTGCTGGCAAAGCACCGGAAGTGTTGTTGGATCCGGTGGCCTTGGCGGGCGACTTGGCAGTGTTACGGGAAGCATTTAAACGCGAGCAAAATATTGCCCTCACCCTAGAAAATGCCGTATTAAGGGAAGGCTTGTTTAAAAAGATGCATGATGACCGGCAGCATTTGGCCTATAACACGCCCTGCCCATTGTGCGGCGCATTACAGCACCCTTATGCCCAAAAGCTGCCGGTTATGGCGGACTCGGTGCAGGCATTGGCAGACCAGCACATTAAGGTGAAAGCCCTGACGGCTAAAATTGACAGCACTGAAAAGAGCATTGTCGTAGCGCAAAAGCAGCACGACAAATATCAGGCCAAGCAAGTCCGCATCCAGCAATTGCAAGCGGAATGGACGTTGTTATGCAACCGCCTGAATGCCGCCGACCAGCAATTGGGCATTGGTAGTTTGGCTAAAATAAAAGGCTTGCTGCAAACTGAAACCGATGATTTAAAAAACATTAGCGCACTGCTCAACAACCACCGCCGCCAACAGGCCACTATTGACAAGCTAAAGGCGCAGCTTGCCAAAAACACGGGTTTGGTGGAGCAGCTGCAAGCCGACCTGCAAACACTGGATGCCGCTTGGCAAAGCTGTTCTGCCGAACAAGAGGCCAACAATGCCTTGGTGTTGAAACTTCAGCAAGAAGAGCAGGCACTGACCGCAACTGTTGCGGGGCAATTGGCTTTATTGGGCGAAACCATGCCCGCAACCGGTCAAGAAGACGCGCTGTTTGACCGCCTTAGCCAACGTAGGCAAGCTTATCTTGAATATACGGCACGGCGCACGCTGTTTGGTGACGATCTTGCCATTCTGGTGGCTAAACAAGCCGCTTGCCAGACCGAGATAGACCAATACAATCAGCAGTTGGGCATTTACAGCAATAAGCTACAGGCAGAAGAGCTGATTGGCTTGCATTTGGCGGTCACTGAAAAACAAAAACTGATTGCCGACCAAGCGCAGGATTTGGCGCAACAACAGCTGGCGGCAGAGGTTATCAGGCAAGCTTTGCAAAACCGCTTGCAAGGCAGTCCGTTTGCCAGCGCCGAAGCATTGCAGGCGGCGTTACAATTACTGGCCACCCGTCCGCAAGTGCAGAAAAAACAAACTGAGTTGGAAGCCTTACTGGCACAAAAAACGGCTGAACGGGACAGCCTTAGCCAGCAGTTGCAACAAGAATTGGCAGAGGCCGCCCAAATGCCTACAGCAGAAGTGTTGGCGGAGCAGTTAAAACGCAATGCCGAGCAATTGTCCATTGCCCAAATGGAGTTGCAACGCTTGCAAAAACTGCTGCAAGAACAGCAGCAATGGCAACAACAACAGCACAGGCTCTTGGCAGAATTGCAGCAACAACAAGAGCGTGCCCGACCCCATTTGGAGGAGGCGGAACGTATCCGCAGCGAAAGCGGTATGGTGTTGCGGCGCAGGGTGCAAAACCAAGTTGCCGAACGTTTGTTGGTTTCGACCAATACCATGCTGGAAAAAATCAGCGGTCGTTATTATTTGCGCCAAGCCGCGAGTGAACAAGGCTTGGCATTAGAGGTCGAAGACACTTTGCAAGGCAATGTAAGGCGTTTGCCTAAAACCTTGTCGGGCGGGGAGAGCTTTGTGGTCAGTCTGGCACTGGCGCTGGGGCTGTCGGAATTGGCGAGTAACGGCAAATCGGTGGATTCGCTGTTTCTTGATGAAGGTTTTGGTAATCTTGATTCCGAAGCCTTATTTACTGTTATCACCACGCTGGAAAGGCTGCATACCCATGGCAAAATGGTCGGGGTGATCTCCCATGTTGATGTGGTGAAGAAACGCTTTAAGGCACAATTGCAGATGGTCAAAAAACCGAATGGCATGGGGGCTTTGAAAAAAGCCTCCTGATGTACGGGCAACAGGCCGGTGCGGATAGCCACTGAAGGAAAATTTATCACAATGCTTAAGGCAGGTTAAAATAGTGGGTTTATTGATGATGGTAAAACCATGACGGCAAATTTTTATTTACCTTGGGGCAAGCTGTGGGCGTTGGGCGTTATGGTGTCCGTGTTGTGGGCTTGTTCACCGGCTGAAAATGTAGAAAAATTCAGTGGCTATGCCCAGGGTACAACTTACCATATCAGTTATGTGGCTGTGCAGGGCAGTGATGTGCAAGCTGTAAAAAAAGCCGTGGATGAGGAATTGGCGCGGCTTGATCAACTCATGTCCAATTACCGTAGCGATTCTGCCATTGAGCGTTTTAATGCCAACCAAACCACTGGGTCACAAGCGGTTGGTGAGGAAATCATCACCTTGATTGAACAAGCCCGTGTGGTCAGTGAAGCCACGGGGGGGTGCTATGACTTGACTATCAAACCCTTGTTTGATTTGTGGGGTTTTAAGGCTGACACTTTACATATCCCTGATGCCCAAAGCCTGCAAGCGGCTTTGCAGCAAGTGGGTTTTAAGCAGCTTGAGGTTTTGGATAGCAGCCATTTAAGCAAAAAAGTGCCGCAGTTACGGGTCGATTTGGGTTCCATTGGTCAAGGCTATAGTGTCGGTCGTCTTGCCGGATTATTGGAGCAGCAGGGCATTACCCGTTATTTAGTGGAAATTGGCGGCGAACTGCAAACCCGTGGCGAAAAGCCCGGTGGCAAACCGTGGAAAGTGGCTTTGGAAAAGCCTCTGCCTGGCGAACGGACTTTGCAAAAAGTTATCACCATCAACCGTACTGAACCTATGTCGGTGATGACTTCTGGCACTTACCGCCATTATTTTGATGCTAACGGCAAACGCTATAGCCATATCTTGGATGCCAGGACAGGCAGTCCGGTTGACCATACCACGGTATCGGTCACGGTGTTTGATGCCGATCCGACTGTGGCCGATGCTTGGGATACGGCGCTATTGTGTTTGGGCAGCACTGCCGGTTTGCAGGTTGCCAATAAAGCGGGGATTGCCGCTTTGTTTATTGAGCAACAAGGCGAGGCGTTTAATGAATTGGCTAGCGAAGCTTTGCAGCAACTAAAAGATAGCGTCGTTATTGAAAAATGAGCGGGTGCCTGCAAAACCGTAACGGGGCGGGCGGTGGCAACCCTGTCCCCGCTGTCACCTTAGGTGACCGCCCTACGCTTATTGCGTTTGCTGCGCTGGTTGTGTTGTTGCATGGTGGCTTGGCTTTTTGGCTGGGGCGGGCGGTGGTCAAGCCACTGTTGCTCAAGGAAAAAGTGCTTGAAATATCCATGGTGTCAGTAGCTGCCCCTAAGTCAGCACAGCAAGCTGCCGCTGCCGCAGCTTCTGCCGATAAGGTGGGGACCCAACCCGCCACCAAGCAACCACCGCCGGTAACCAAAGCCTTGGCGGCTAAAGTGCCTGTGCCACCCGCGCCTAAAAAAACCACACCCGCCAAACCCAAGCCGGTCATTAAAGAACCGCTGCCTACGCCGGTCATACCGGCGCCGGTCAGTCCGCCGTCCGCCCCGCCGCCGGTCAACCAAGCTGCCACTCATGCTGATGTGGCAGCACCAGCACCCGCCAACACGACCAAAGCCAGCCCGCCAGCCAACCAAGCGGCAGCGGATAATGGCACTGCCAGCAAGGCCGCTGCGGGCAATCCGGTGGCCTGTGTCGCGTGCCCCCAGCCTGATTACCCAGCCGCTGCCCGCCGCCACAATATGCAAGGGGTGGTGCAGCTTAAGCTGGAATTGTCCGCCGAGGGCAGTGTGGTCAACGTCACTGTGTTGCAAAGCAGTGGCCATGAGCTGCTGGACGAGGCCGCCGTTGCCGATGTCCGCGAGTGGCAATTTGCGCCCGGCCCGCCCGGTGTGACCCGAACCGCCACGCAACGGATTACCTTTAAAATGTAACCGTGCCTATCATTGCACATTATTGGAGACCTCAATGCCTTACTCAATAGCGCCGGAAGCGATTGCCGACAGTACCTTGTACATTCTGCTGGCCTTCTCAGTCATCACTTGGACACTGATCCTGTTCAAAACTTGGCAGTTGCTCAGCAACAGCCAAGCCAACCGGCGCTTTAACCAAGTGTTTTGGGAGGCGGCAGACTTGGCGGCGGCAGAAAAATTGCCTGATGCGGTGTTTACCGGCTCGCAAGCCAATATGGCGCGGCAAGGTTTCACTTGGCTTAATGAAAGCCGCGAGCAGCATGGCAAAAACCTTAAGTATTCCGGCCTGCCTTCAGAATTGCTGGAACACGCACTATTGGAGCAATTGCAACAAGAGCAGCGTAGATTGGAAAATGGCTTGACCGTACTGGCTAGCATTGGCAGCACCTCGCCTTTTGTCGGTTTGTTTGGTACAGTCATGGGCATTATGCATGCCATGCATCAGATCACCGAAAGCGGTTCCACCAGCTTGGATGTGGTGGCCGGCCCTATTGGTGATGCCTTGGTGGCGACCGCTATCGGCATTGCTGTTGCTGTGCCAGCGGTGTTGGCCTATAACTTTTTTCTGCGCCGCACTAAGCATCAGCGGATGGAAATGGAAAACTTTTTGGTCAGTTTTAGTCATGTGGTGTTCAACAAACCCGCGTCTTTGGAGCAGTAAGCATGGCTTTTAAACCGCAAGGCGACGGCGAAGAAGCCATGAGCGAGATCAACGTCACACCATTGGTTGATGTGATGTTGGTGTTGGTGATTATTCTGTTGGTCACGGCCCCCCTGCTGACCCAATCGGTTAAGGTCAGCTTGCCCAAAACGGCCCGCACCCAAGCCGACACCGAACAACAACCCTTGCAGTTGGGCATTGATGCCCAAGGGGTGATCACCCTCAATAAGATACCGGTTGCCGATTTGGCGGCATTGACTGCCATGTTGCAAAAAGAACAAGCGGCCCATCCTGATACCATCGTCCATATCTATGCCGATCAAAACGTGTTGTACGCCAAAGTGGCGCAAGTGATGGCGGCGGTCAAACACGCAGGCATCAGCCAATTGGCGTTTGTCACTGTGGAAGAATAAGCCCTTGTAACTAGCGCGGCAGGTGCGGTTAGCCTTCCCCCATTATCTGACCCATGCCTAACTTCCCC
>CAJAWH010000027.1 GCA_903945605.1 uncultured Methylococcaceae bacterium
AGTTAGCCGCAGCACGGATGGCGAGGAAGGAAAGACGGCTAAATAATGTGGAATTGGCGGTGTGTCAGCCCCTGGCTAACGCCGCATAATTCCATTGTTCGTGGAGGGGCGAAGTCCAAGTTCATCTGAAGCATTACAGAAATCACGGATTCAGGTCAACCATAATAACCTTTATACCAAGTTACAAATTGCCCTATACCTTCGATTATATCGGTCATCGGTTTATAGGCAAAATCTTGCTCAAAATGCGAGACATCGGCATAAGTATCCGGTATGTCGCCGTGTTGTAGGGGCATCAAGTTGACAATGGCTTTTTTGCCTAGGCAGTTTTCAAGGGCCGCGATAAAGTCCAGCAGTTCCACGGGCTTATTATTGCCCATGTTGTAGACTTTATAAGGGGCGAAGCTGCTGCTGGGGTCTGGGGAGTGCCCCGACCATGCGGGGTTGCTTTGTGCGGGTTGGTCGATCACTTTGACCAGTCCGTTGGCTATGTCGTCAATATAGGTAAAATCCCGACGGTGGTTGCCGTAGTTGAACACATCAATGGGTTTGCCTTGCAGTATGTTGCGGGTGAACAAAAAAGGTGACATATCCGGTCGGCCCCAAGGCCCGTATACGGTGAACAGCCGTAGGCCAGTGGTGGGCAAGGCAAACAAGTGGCTGTAGCTATGAGCCATCAGCTCATTGGCTTTTTTGCTGGCGGCGTACAGGGAAATGGGGTGGTCGACGTTATCCTGCACCGAAAACGGGGTTTGGCGGTTGGCGCCGTACACTGAACTGGAAGAGGCATAAACCAGATGTTGTATGGCATGTTGCCGACAGCACTCCAAAATATGGGCAAAACCGACCATATTGGATTGGATGTAGCTATGCGGGTTGGATAAGGAATGGCGCACCCCTGCTTGGGCTGCCAAATGGATGACCTGCCGGATAGTGCCATCGGCAAACAAGGCGTCCAGCCCCGCTTTGTCGGCAATATCCAGCGGTACAAATGTAAAGCCGGAAAAGTTTTGTAATCGCTGCAATCTGGCCTGTTTCAGATTGACATCATAATAGCTGTTCAGGTTATCGATACCGATAACCTGATCACCCCGCTGCAATAACTTAATGCTGACTGCCGCGCCAATAAAGCCTGCCGCCCCTGTCACCAATATTTTCAAAATATGCACCGCATCCGTAAATTACAACGATATTGATACTGTATATTTTATAGTGTAGCTGTTACAGTCGGCCGATGCCTTTTTTGTTAAATTACCCTTTTCATATCAATAAGATTGCTTGAAAAGCGTATAGTTACAGGTAATTTTTTATCAGTTCCTCGGCTATTTGTATGCTATTGAGCGCCGCGCCTTTGCGGACGTTGTCGCCGACCACCCATAAATCCAAACCGGTAGGATGGGAGATGTCTTCGCGGATACGCCCTACAAACACGTCATCATGACCGGAAGAATCGGTCACTGCGGTGGGGTAGCCACCGTTGACCCGTTCATCGACCAAGGTCACGCCGGGGGCGTTGACCAGCAATGCCCGCGCGGCTTCGGCGGTGATTTTGTCGCGGGTTTCTATATGCACGGCTTCGGAATGCCCGTAAAAAACCGGCACACGCACAGCGGTGGCATTGACCATTATGTTAGGGTCGCCCATGATTTTTTGGGTTTCCCAGACCATTTTCATTTCTTCTTTGGTGTAGCCGTTGTCCATAAACACATCGATCTGCGGCAACACATTGAACGCAATTTGTTTGGGATAAACTTTTGCTTCAATGGGTTGAAGATTAAGCAGTGCCATGGTTTGTCTGCCCAATTCTTCCATGGCATCCTTACCCGTACCGGATACCGCCTGATACGTGCAGACATTAATCCGGGTGATGCCCACCGCATCATAAATGGGTTTTAACGCCACCAGCATTTGGATGGTTGAGCAATTAGGGTTGGCAATAATGCCACGGTTTTTGTAGTCGGCGATTTTTTCGGGGTTGACTTCCGGCACAATCAGCGGGATGTCGTCGTCATAGCGGAACTGGGAAGTGTTGTCGATCACCACGCACCCCGCCGCTGCGGCAATAGGGGCATAAATTTCCGAAACCGAGGCTCCGGGAGAAAACAGGCCAATGTCCGCTTTGGAAAAATCAAATGTGGCCAAATCTTCCACTTTAAGGCTACCGCCCTTAAAGGCAATGCGTTTGCCCACTGAGTTGCTGCTGGCTAGCGCGTAGACATTGCCGACCGGAAAATCGCGTTCTTCCAAAATGGCCAGCATGGTTTCGCCCACTGCACCGGTTGCGCCCACTACGGCGACGTTATAAAGTTTGCTCATGGTATTTATCCTTTTAAAGCGGCAACAATGGCATCGCCCATTTGCGCTGTGCTGACTTTGTGCATCCCTTCCGAGTAAATGTCCGCTGTGCGGAAACCGGCATCCAATGCACTATGCACCGCCGCTTCTATGCGTTCTGCCGCTTCAGTTTCGTTGAAGGTGTAACGTAGCATCATTGATGCCGACAAGATGGTTGCCAGCGGATTGGCTATGCCTTGTCCGGCGATATCCGGTGCTGAACCGTGGATAGGTTCGTACATGCCTTTGTTGTTGGCATCCAGCGAGGCGGACGGCAACATACCGATGGAGCCAGTCAGCATGGCGGCGGTGTCCGATAAAATATCGCCGAACATGTTGCTGGTGACCATCACATCAAACTGTTTGGGTGCACGCACCAGCTGCATAGCGGCATTGTCCACATACATGTGGCTAAGTGCCACATCAGGGTAGCTTTTGCCGACTTCCGTGACCACTTGCCGCCATAACTCGGTGCATTCCAGCACATTGGCTTTGTCAACTGAGCAGACTTTGCGGTTACGTTTCTGGGCAATTTGGAATGCTGAATGGGCTATGCGGCGGATTTCTGATTCGCTGTAAACCAAGGTGTTGAAACCTTGTTTTTCTCCGTTTTCCAATACCCTGACCCCACGCGGCTGGCCGAAATAAATGCCGCCGGTCAATTCCCGCACAATCATCAGGTCAAGGCCGGACACCACTTCGGGCTTGAGGGTTGAGGCCTGTTCCAGTTGCGGGTACAACACCGCTGGACGCAAGTTGGCGAACAAGCCCAAGGTTGAGCGCAAACCCAACAAACCTTTTTCTGGACGCACGGAAATGTCCAAAGACTCCCATTTGGGGCCGCCCACGGCACCCAGCAAAATGGCATCCGCTTCTTGCACTTGTGCAATAGTCTGCTCAGGGAAGGGGGTGCCGAACACATCATAAGCCGCACCACCAATCAAGCCGTCTTCAAACACCATAGCCAAATTCATATCGGCAGTGATGACTGCCAATACTTTTACGGCTTCAGCAATAATTTCCGGCCCGATGCCATCACCAGGCAATACTGTAATTTTTTTTGTCATGTAACACCTTAATTATTATTTTAGGTTGCTTGCAAACAGCCAAGGCGCCCGTTTAGCACGCCCGTTTTCGTAGGCGGCAATTTTGTCAGCATGCAGTAGCGACAAGGCAATGTCATCCAAGCCGTTGAGCAGGCGGTATTTGCGTGTTTCGTCTATGGTAAAGGCAAGGGTTGCCGCGTTGGGGGTGGTGATGGTTTGTGCCGCCAAGTCAATGGTCAGGCGATAGCCGTCTGCCAACTCCTTGAACAGACGGTCAACAGTTTCGGCAGGCAGGACAATCGGCAAGATGCCATTTTTAAAGCAATTGTTATAAAAAATGTCGGCAAAGCTGGGTGCTATGATGGCCCTGAAACCAAAATCTTCCAATGCCCAAGGGGCATGTTCGCGTGATGAGCCGCAGCCAAAGTTTTCCCGCGCCAGTAGAATTTGTGCGCCTTGGTAGTGGGGCTTATTAAGCACAAAATCCATGTTCAAAGGCCGCTGGCTGCAATCCATTTCGGGTTCGCCGTGGTCAAGGTAACGCCATTCATCAAAAAGATAAGGGCCAAAACCGGTGCGGCGGATGGACTTTAAAAACTGCTTAGGGATAATGGCATCGGTATCGACATTGGCGCGGTCTAAGGGCGCAACCAAGCCGTTCAACAAAGTAAAAGCTTGCATATTAGTTTGATGGTTTTGAGTTTATTGCTTTGGAGTGGCATTACAGTTGGCGGACATCAATAAAATGCCCCGCCACTGCCGCCGCCGCTGCCATTGCCGGACTGACCAAATGGGTGCGTCCGCCGTAACCTTGGCGGCCTTCAAAGTTGCGGTTGGAGGTGGACGCGCAGCGTTCGCCTTCTTCCAGCTTGTCGGCGTTCATCGCCAAACACATGGAGCAGCCCGGTTCGCGCCATTCAAATCCGGCTTCGATAAATATTTTGTCCAATCCTTCCGCTTCGGCTTGTCGCTTCACCAGGCCAGAACCCGGCACCACTAAGGCCAATTTGATGTTACCGGCAATTTTTTTGCCTTTGGCAATGTCGGCAGCGGCACGTAAATCTTCAATCCTGGAATTGGTGCAGGAACCGATAAACACTTTATCAACTTGGATATCGGTGATGGCTTGGCCTGCTTGCAAGCCCATATATTCCAAAGCCCGCTGCATACTTTGCCGTTTACCGCCTTCCGTTTCCAACATCGGGTCGGGGATACAGCCATCAACCGCCACTACCAATTCGGGTGAAGTACCCCAAGTGACTTGCGGCTTAATGGCGGTGGCATCCAGTTCAATCACCTTGTCAAACACGGCATCGGCATCGGAATAAAGCCGTTGCCAATAACGTTCTGCCATAAACCAATGTTCACCTTTAGGTGAATAAGGCCTATCGCGGTAATAATCGATGGTCACCTCATCAACCGCAACCAAACCGGCCCTGGCACCCGCTTCAATAGCCATATTGCAAACCGTCATACGGCCTTCCATGGACAAGTTGCGGATGGCTTCACCGGCAAACTCAATGGTGTAGCCATTGCCGCCCGCCGTGCCAATAGTGCCGATAATAGCCAGTACAATATCTTTGGCGGTCACGCCAAGCCCCACCGGGCCGTTTAATTTAATCAGCAAGTTTTTGGCTTTTTTCTGCACCAAACATTGTGTAGCCAATACATGTTCCACTTCCGAAGTGCCTATGCCAAAGGCCAAAGCACCCGATGCGCCATGCGTGGAGGTGTGCGAATCACCGCATACCACGGTCATGCCGGGCAAAGTGGCGCCTTGTTCAGGGCCAATCACATGGACAATGCCTTGGCGTGGGTCTGTCATGGCAAATTCGGTGATGCCAAATTCGGCACAGTTGTTGTCCAGTGTTTCCACTTGCAGGCGCGAGACCGGATCAGCAATGCCTTGCTCCCTGGCGGTAGTTGGCACATTGTGGTCGGCAACCGCTAAATTGCGGTCGATCCGCCAAGGTTTCCTACCTGCCAGACGAAGCCCGTCAAAGGCTTGCGGCGAGGTGACTTCATGCACCAAATGGCGGTCGATATAGATCAATGAAGACCCGTCATCCTCGGTGTGGACAACATGGTCTTCCCATAATTTGTCGTATAAGGTTTTACCAGGCATAGGTTTGGCTGTCGAAAGTAGCTGTTGAGGGGGCAGTGTAAACTAAATTTAGTCCAGTAGGGCGAACAATTGGCTGGTGATGCCATCAACCGGCCCCACGCCAGCGATGGAGCCAAAACGGTTGGTGCGGCCTTGGGCGGAGTAAAAGCCCACCAGCGGTTTGGTTTGCTCATGGTAAACGTGCAACCGCTTACGCACGGTTTCTTCTTTGTCATCATCACGTTGCACTAACGGTTCGGCAGTCTGGTCATCTAGCCCAGCATTTTTGGGCGGGTTGTATTCGATGTGGTAGCTGCGCCCAGAAGCCAAATGCACCCGCCGTCCTGCCATACGTTTGACAATCTCCTCATCGTCAACGACAATTTCAATCACGCAATCAATGTTGATGCCCATGCTGTCCAAGCCTTCAGCTTGTGCCAAGGTGCGTGGAAAGCCATCCAGCAAAAATCCCTTGCTGCAATCGGCTTGGGTGATGCGTTCTTTAATCAGCCCCAAGATAATATCGTCTGAAACCAGTCCGCCCGCATCCATGACTTTTTTTGCCGCCAGGCCGAGCGGCGTGCCTTCCCTGACCGCCGCACGGAGCATATCACCTGTTGAAATTTGAGGGATACCATATTTTTTGGTAATAAACTGGGCTTGTGTTCCTTTACCAGAACCGGGGCTCCCTAACAGGATAATGCGCATAAAAAACTCCATTGTATGGTTACTGCTATCGGTAAAAAAATTCCGTTCGTTGGCTATTATAAGCGGAAAAAATTAAGCCGATTATTCTATAACACTTCTTCGCTGATCACCTTTAAAAATACACTTATTTTTTGCTGCAAACCCCTTATGGGCTGTGCGGGTCAGGATACCGCCAACCTACCGGCAATGCAGCCAGTGCAGACAGTGCTATATGAAAGGTATACAATCAAATTACCTAAACCAGCCAATTGAGTTGATACCGGCATCAACCTTTAATGGTAAAATGACCGTTGTTCAAGCGCATTCGTCAACAACCAGGGCGGATAGCCTCCAGAAATATGTCCAGCCCCCTATAGCACCGCTTTTGGATAGCCATAATGAGTACACTGCTTAAACTTTTTCAAGATTCATCATCCCTTTATGGCAGCAATGCAACCTTTATAGAAGACCTCTACGAACGCTATTTGGAAGACCCTGAGTCGGTGGATGCCAGCTGGCAAGCCCAGTTTAACAAGATTCGCCGAGGGGTGAATTATGAAACGCCCCATAGCCCAGTTTTGGAGCGGTTTGCCCAGTTGGCCAAGTCGCCTGCCAAATTGTCGCAATTGCAAGGCTTTACCGAACAAAGTGTTAAAAAACAATCGGCGGTGGCACGGCTTATCAACCATTATCGGGTGCGTGGCCATCAGATTGCCAATAATAATCCGTTAGGCAAAACCAACCCGCCACCCTTGGATATGGACCCCGCCTACTACGGGCTGACTGAGCCGGACATGGACACCTTGTTTGACACCGGTTCATTGCTTGACCAAAGCCGCTTGCCGTTGCGCGATATTGTCGCCAACCTGAAGAAGATTTACTGCGGCAGTATCGGCTCCGAATACATGCACATTGTTGACACCAAAGAGCGGCGTTGGCTGATCAACCGGCTAGAAACGCCCCGCGACAAGCAAACCTTTGATGCCGACAAAAAACGTTGGATTTTAAATACCCTGACCGCTGCCGAAGGGATTGAACATTACTTGCAAAACCGCTTTGTGGGCCAAAAGCGTTTTTCACTGGAAGGCGGCGAATCGTTAATACCGGTGTTGGACGAACTGATCCAATGTGCAGGTAGCCGAGGCGCCAAAGAAATCGTCATGGGCATGGCACATCGCGGGCGCTTGAATGTGTTGATCAACATCTTAGGCAAAAGTCCTGCCAGTTTGTTTGACGAATTTGCCGGGACTTTCAAAACCACCCCCGGGGTCAATGCGGGTGATGTCAAGTACCACATGGGCTTTTCGTCCAACATCAACTCGCCTGGCGGGGCCATCCATTTAACGCTGGCGTTCAACCCATCGCACCTTGAGATCATCAATCCGGTTGTCGAAGGCTCAGTTAGGGCGCGCCAAGACCGCGCGGGCGAAAATGCCATTAACAAAGTGATACCCGTGTTGGTGCACGGTGACGCGGCATTTTCCGGGCAGGGCATTGTGATGGAAACCCTGAACATGTCGCAAACCCGTGCCTTTTCCACCGGTGGCACTATCCATATTGTCCTCAACAACCAAATTGGCTTCACCACCAGCAACCCTAAAGACGCCCGCTCAACATTGTATTGCACCGATGTGGCCAGTATGATCCAAGCCCCCGTGTTCCATGTCAATGGCGACGATCCCGAAGCCGTGTTGTTTGTCACCAAGCTGGCGGTTGATTACCGTATGAACTTCAACCGTGATGTGGTCATCGACTTGATTTGCTATCGCCGGTTGGGGCACAACGAAGCGGATGAACCGGCGACCACCCAGCCCATGATGTATCAGGTCATCCGTAAGCATAAGACCACCCGCAAATTGTATGCCGAGCAATTGCTTAAGGAAGGTGTTGTATCCGCTCAAGATGTGCTGGCTATGGAACAGGATTACCAACAACGGCTTGAAGCGGGGCAGATTGTTTCCCGCCCTGTGGTGGTCAACCCTGACTACTCGTATTCCAACCAATGGAACCAGTTCTTAAACAAGCATTGGAATCAAGTTTGCGATACCGCCGTGCCTTTGGAACGCATCCGCTTTTGTAACGACCGGATGCAACGGATGCCTAGCCATTTTGAATTGCATCCACGGGTTGCCAAAGTGATGGAAAACCGCCGTAAAATGGCGGCTGGTGCCATGCCGTTGGATTGGGGTTTTGCCGAAAATTTGGCCTACGCCACGTTACTGATGGAAAAGCACAACATACGCCTGACCGGTCAAGATGTCGGGCGCGGCACATTCGTCCATCGCCATGCGGTATTGCATAACCAAATCAACTACAAAACCTACACCCCGTTGAAGCATTTGGATAAAGATCAAGGGCGGGTGCAAATTTTCGACTCATTGCTGTCCGAAGCGGGCGTATTGGGCTTTGAATATGGCTACAGCACCACAACCCCAAGCACCTTGGTCATTTGGGAAGCGCAATTTGGCGATTTTGCCAACGGCGCACAAGTGCTGATTGACCAGTTTATCAGCTCAGGGGAAACCAAATGGGGTCGCTTATGCGGCTTGGTGATGCTATTGCCACATGGTTTTGAAGGCCAAGGCCCGGAACATTCTTCGGCACGGCTTGAACGTTACCTGCAATTATGTGCCGAACATAATATGCAAGTGTGTAGCCCGACCACACCGGCACAAATTTTCCATTTGTTGCGCCGCCAGCTTATCCGCCCTTACCGTAAGCCGTTGGTGGTGATGAGCCCCAAAAGCCTGTTACGCCATAAACTGGCGGTATCCACCTTGGAAGACCTGACCCATGGGCAATTCGAACCCATTATTGGCGAACAGGATGAATTGGACGCCAACCAAGTCACCCGCCTGGTTTTGTGTTCAGGCAAAGTGTATTACGACTTGCTGGAAGTACGTCGCCAAGATGAGGCGAATCATATCGCCATTGCCCGGCTAGAGCAGCTCTACCCCTTTCCGGCTGACCTGTTTAAGGCGGAAATTGCCAAGTACCCCAACCTACAAGCATTTGTCTGGTGTCAGGAAGAACCTAAAAACCAAGGTGCTTGGTACAATTCAAACCATAATTTTATTGATAACCTGCCACCTTCCATCAAAGTAACCTATGCTGGTCGGGCGGCTTCCGCATCACCGGCGGTTGGCAGCTTCCAAGTCCACATTGAACAGCAAAAGGCTGTTGTACAATCGGCCCTATACGGCACACCCTCAGGAAAATAACATGAGCATTGAAGTCCTAGTCCCTACCTTACCCGAATCCGTCGCCGACGCCACCCTGATTACGTGGCATAAAAAAGCCGGGGATACGGTCAACAAAAACGATAATTTGGTCGATTTGGAAACAGATAAGGTTGTGCTGGAAGTGACCGCGCCTGACAGCGGCATCCTCAGCCAAATATTGAAACAAGATGGTGCCATTGTCACCAGTGGTGAAGTGCTGGCTGTACTGGAAAGCCTTGGGGCAGGTGGCGTAACCGCCACGGGCGCTGCTGTTGCTGGACAGTCCGGCACAGAATCTGCCGCCAGCAATACGGCATTAAGCCCATCGGTGCGCCGACTGTTACAAGAAAACACCTTAGACCCCGCCGCCATCACCGGCACCGGAAAAAGCGGTCGCCTGACCAAAACCGATGTCTTGGAACACTTGGGCAAACAAGCCCAACCGCAAACCCAAGTTCAAGCAGCCCCAGCGCCAGCTGACAGCAAACCGGCAGCCGTTGTTGAACCTAGCCCGGTCTTGGTGGCTAGCGGCAACACTGAGCATCGCCCCGAACAGCGGGTGGCGATGACCCGATTACGCGCCAAAGTGGCAGAACGGCTGTTGCAGGCGCAACAAAACGCCGCCATGCTGACCACCTTCAACGAAGTCAACATGCAAAACGTGATTGACCTGCGCAACCAGTACAAAACCCGCTTTGAGCAAAAACATAATGTCAAACTTGGCTTCATGTCGTTTTTTGTCAAAGCTTCTATTGAAGCCCTGAAAAAATTTCCGGCGATCAATGCCTCCATTGATGGCAGTGACATCATTTATCACGGCTACTACGACTTGGGCATTGCCGTCAGCACCCCACGCGGCCTGATTGTGCCGGTGTTGCATGACGTTGACCAACTGGATTTTGCCGGTATTGAAAAAACCATTGCCGATTTTGGCGAAAAAGCCCGTGCTGGCACACTCAGTTATGATGACCTGAAAGGCGGCACATTCACCATCACCAACGGCGGCGTGTTTGGCTCCATGCTGTCAACTCCCATCCTTAACCCGCCGCAATGCGCCATTCTGGGAATGCACGCCATTAAAGAGCGTGCCGTGGTTGAAAATGGCCAAATCGTCATTAGACCGATCATGTATCTGGCCTTGTCCTACGACCACCGATTGGTTGATGGGCGCGAAGCCGTACAATTCTTGGTCACCATTAAAGAATGTCTGGAATCCCCCGCCCACCTTTTGCTTAACATATAACTATGCCAAACACACCTAGCTATGATGTCATTGTAATCGGCGCCGGCCCAGCCGGTTATTCCAGTGCTATCCGCTGTGCCCAACTGGGCTTAAAAACCGCCTGTGTCGATAACTGGCGCGACAAACATGGACAAAGTGGCTTGGGTGGCTTTTATTTAAATTCTGGCTGCGTCGCCACCTTGGCGTTGTTGGAGTCGGCCAAGCTTTACCATAGCTTAAACCACGACCTGAAAACACATGGTATCCATGCCGACAACCTGCACATCGACATTGCCGCCATGGTTGAACGCAAAAACACCATTGTAGAAGGCTTAAGAAAACAAATTGCCAATGATTTTGCGTTTTATAACATTGAACGCATCCACGCCAAAGCCAAACTGCTGGGGCCTGGAAAAGTCGAGATAACCCCAGTACCGGCAGCGGCTGATGATGCCCTTAACGACCCCACACTGGCCACCGGCACGACGGAAAGCTATTTGATAGAAGGCAAGCATATTATCCTTGCCACCGGCTCATCACCCATTAAACTGCGTTATGCACCGGTGGACAACGAGCTTATCTTTGATGCCATTGGCGCATTGAACATGACCTCAGTGCCGCAAAAACTGGCCATTATCGGTGCGGGTGTCATTGGCTTGGAAATAGCGGGTATATGGAACCGGTTAGGGGCCGAAACCATTTTGCTGGAAGCGCAAGACAGCTTCCTGTCATTGCCAGACCAACAAATTTCCCAAGAAGCCCACCGCATTTACCGCCAACAAGGCTTGGACATACGCCTTGGCGCACGCGTCACCGCCGCGAAAAAAACCGGACAAAAAGTGCAGGTGGACTACCAAGATAAAAATGGCCCACAAAGTTTAGAAATTGACAAGCTGATTGTCGCTTGCGGACGCAAACCGAACACCGAAAACCTCTCAGCACCAGAAGCCAACCTATTGTTTGATGAAAACGGCTACACCCACGTCAATGAAAAATGCCGCACCAACCTGCCGAACGTTTATGCCATTGGTGATCTGACGTTGCGCGGCCCCATGCTGGCACACAAAGGCATTGAAGAAGGCATATTTGTCGCCGAACAGATTGCCGGTTTGCATAGCCCCATCAACTACAACATCTTGCCGAATGTCATTTACACCGACCCTGAAATTGCTTGGGTCGGGCAAACCGAACAAGCCTTACGGGCTGCGGGCGAACCCATAAAAATTGGCCTGTATCCGTTAGGCACAACCGCCCGCGCCCAAACCTTGGGCAAATCGGAAGGAATGGTAAAAGTTATCACTCACGCCGACAACGACACCATTTTGGGAGTCCATATCATTGGCGTACATGCCTCGGAAATGATTGCCGAAGCTACCTTGGCGATGGAATTCTCCGCCAGCAGCGAAGACCTTGCCCGCACCATCCACGCCCACCCCACCTTGTCCGAAGCCCTGCACGAGGCGGCTATTGCCGTCAAATTGACAGCCCTGCACCCCAAACTGCAAAATAACAACGATGAGCTGTTGTTTGAAGATAATGTGATGACCGATGAGTGATTGGCTGGCTTATAAATAGCGTGAAAGTGCAGAAGATGCGGCAATAATTAATCCCATAAAAAAAGGCCACAACCAGTGGCCTTTTTTTATGGGATTAATAGCCTGATTCGTTGATAATGGATTGTCGGGCGGTAT
>CAJAWH010000028.1 GCA_903945605.1 uncultured Methylococcaceae bacterium
CCGGAAACTTTGGCGCGTGTGCAAGTCAATTACGGGACGGACAGTGGCAACGAGATCATCAAGGCGTTAAAGGCTGCCTTGGCGGGGCAACCCTTATGGTTGCTGATCCGCAATGGCTTGACGGTGTGCGGCGAGCATTTCCAGTTGTTTTACCCCAAACCGCGTTCCCGTGACAGCATTGCCAACCCGCATTGGTTGCAAAACCGTATTCAGTTTAAGCCAGAATTGCTGGTTAAGGACGGCAAACGCCCTGATTTGGTGTTGTTCCTGAACGGCTTGCCGATTGTTGTGATTGAACTGAAACACGACAAAAACCAAACTGTGCATGATGCCGTGCAGCAGTTTAACGAGCGCAACCACAACGATAATATTTTTCGCTTGCCGTTTTTGTATGTGGCTATGGATACCGCTGATATTAAGGTGGCAACCAGCCCACGCTTGCCAAGCAATTTCCGTTGGTATAACGCGGGGCTGAGCAACCAGCCGCAAAACGCTGGCGAATATCCGGTTGAGTTTTTTTATCGGGACGTGTTGGCTCAAGAAAACCTGCTGAAAGCCTTAAGCTTTTATTTGGTTTATGTGCCGGAGCATGACGGCAAGCCCGCTTACACGCTGTTTCCGCGCTATCATCAGTCGCGTTTGGTGGATAAGCTGAGTGAGGATATCCAAGCTTATTTTGCCGATACTGGGCAAATCGGCAAAAAATATTTGGTCAACCATTCGGCGGGGTCGGGCAAGACCTTAACCATCAGTTGGCTGGCGGAACGTTTGCACAGCCTGTATCAGGCTGAAACGGCCAGCAAATTGCTGGATATGGTGTTTATCCTGACCGACCGCACCAATTTGGATAACAATGTCCGTGCTGAGCTGGATTGTTTTGACCATCTTGCCGCACAAATGGCTTATGCCAATAAGTCCAGCCAGTTAATGGCCCTAATCCGGCAACGTAAGCCGATTATTGTCACCACCATCCAAAAATTCCAAAAGATAGCCGATTTATTACGCACCGATGCCGCTTTAAAATCTGTGCGCGTGGCTTTTTTGATTGACGAGGCGCACCGCTCGCAAGAGGGCAAAAACGCCCGTGCCATCCGGCTGCCGTTTCAGGAAGGTTCGCAAGAGCGGTTTGAAGTAGCACAAGATAGCTTTGATGACTTTAACGAAGTGCTGAAAGTGCACGCGCCCAACCAATTGTTTGTTGCCTTTACCGCTACGCCGACCGATGCCACGGTCAAGTTGTTTGGCGAGGCGTTTGACACCTACAGCGAGGCGGAGGCCATTGCCGAGGGTTATATTGTTGATGTGGCGGCACAGATTATAAGCTATGAGACGTTGTACAACTTGCATGTGCCATGCATACCCAGCGGCGAAGAAGAACGGCTTTACCCTAAGGGCATTGTCAGCAAGCTGTTAAAGCAAGCGGCTTTTGAGGATGACGGGCTGATCCAATATAAGGCCGAGGTGATCTTGCGGGCTTTTGAGCAGCAGGTTAAGCCGTTGATTGGTGGTCAGGCCAAGGCGATGGTGGTGGCTTCGTCACGGCTGGCGGGCCTGAAATATTACCACTTGCTGACCGCCAAGATTGCCGAAAAGCAATTGGATTATAAGGTGTTGTATGCTTTTTCCGAGTTTACCCATAGGGACAGCAACGAGGAAATCAGGGAGCATCCGCTAAATGGCTTAAAACCTGGGGAGCGGATTGAAGAGCGCTTTAAACAGGCTGATTACCGTATTTTAGTGGTTGCCAGCAAGTTCCAAACCGGTTTTGACGAGCCGTTATTGGCGGGGATGTTTTTGGATAAGCCGGTGATGGACAAAAATGCCGTGCAAACCGTGTCACGGCTGAACCGTTGTTATGAGGGCAAAAGCAAGGTGGTGGTGCTTGATTTTACCAATAACACCGCTAACATTTTGAAAGCTTTTAACAAGTACCGCAAGGGTTCGCCTTATGAAGCGACCGCGCCGGATGAACAAAAAGTGATTGCGCTGTACCGCGCCATTGTTGAACGCGGGCCTTTTACCGATAGCGATGCCAGCCGCTTGGTGGAGCTGCTACAGCAAGGGCAAGATGCCGATATACAAACTGAAGTGAACCGTTGCCGCCAGCGGTTTTTGGATAGCTATGATGATAGCGCAGCGCGTAAGGCTTATGTCTATGAGCTGGCAAAATTGGTGAAAGCCTTTAATTTTTTGAGCAGTTTTTACCATTATCACGCCGCTATAGAGCAATTTGTGCTGTTTGCCGAGTTTATCCAGCCGCAATTGATAAAAGAGGGGAACGTTTCGGAATTGATGGCGGCAATCAGCCAAGTGCGGTTGGTGAAAGCCAATGTGACCTATCAGGGTGCCACCGACAACCAGCCCGGCGAAATAAGGGAGCCGCGCGGCAGCGGCGGCGGTCAGGGTGCGCTAGCCAGACCGGTCGCTAAAGCCTCCATACAGGCCACCATTGATGGCATTAAGGAAAAATACCCGATCAGTGACGAAGAAGCGTTGATTATTCGGGAAGTGTGCGAAGAAAAACAGCGGGATAAAACCATTGCCTTGACCATCCAGCTCAACAAGGACAAAACGCATTTTTTACATGAGGTGTACAGGCCGCAAATCCGCAAAGCTATTGAAGCCGCTTATGACCAGCGGGGGCATGTTGATGAAAAATATGATGATAAATACGCCGATGACGGGGCTATTTTCGATATGATGGCGCACAGTGTGTTGGCGCATGGGCTGGGCAGGTGGGTTGGCGGTTAGTTTGGGTAAGCTGTGGGCAGTGGCATAACCCTATAGCTTTTGGCAATTAAACAAGAATAAATTATCATGGATTATTGGCAATAAAAATGGCCCGTTTGGGGGCTGGCAGGCCCTCAAGGGTCAATTGCGGGTTACCGGGCATTAAAAAATCATTGAGCGATTGGAAGGGCATCCATTCGGTGCTGCGCTGCTCTTGGGTGCTGGTGGTGCTGACATTGGCCAAGCGGACATTGATAAAACCGCAACGCTTAAGCCACAGGGCAAGGGTGTCGCAACTGGGCAAAAACCAAACATTACGCATTTGCGCGTAGCGGTTTTCCGGCAACAACACCTCGCCTGCGCTGCCTTCTATCACCAGCGTTTCCAATACCAGTTCGCCGCCGGGGCGTAGGCAGTCTTTTAGCGCCAGCAGATGGTCGATAGGTGAGCGGCGGTGATACAAAACGCCCATTGAGAATACCGTATCGAAAACATTGATGCCTTGCGGCAAATCTTCCAATGCCAACGGCAGCACATATACGGGGGCTTCGCCGTAGAGTTTTCTGACCACTTGGAATTGCATGACACTCAACAGGGTGGGGTCTATGCCCACCACCATTTTTGCCCCTGCACCCCGCATACGCCAGCAATGGTAGCCATTGCCGCAGCCGACATCCAATACCAGACGGTGTTTGAGCGGGGCAATGTGCGGTTGCAGGCGTTGCCATTTCCAATCGGAACGCCATTCGGTGTCAATATGGATGCCATACAGGTCGAACGGGCCTTTGCGCCACGGGCAGAAAGCTTTCAGTTGCTGTTGCCATTGCGCGCGCAAGGCGGGGGCGAGGTCATCGGCATGGCCTATTGTGACGGTGTCCTGGTCCAGTTGGCGGTGTTGGGTTGCAGGGCGTTGGATTTGCGCCAGAATGGCTTGCCATTGTTGGAGATTGCCATGGCCTGAAGGGTCAAAAGCGGTTTGCAGCTGTTGTGGCAATTGTGCCGCCCAAGCGTCGGCTTGGGCGGATTGCAAGCCAGTGTAGAGGGGTTGGTAATCTATCATGGTTGCATAGGCTTACCGCGAGGGCATGAGCAGCGCGACCCGCCTACGCAATAATGGGCAACGGTGGCTTGTGCTGGCGCTTGGATTAGGATTTGCTGACGGGTTTGCCGGACAGGGCTTCTGCGTTGCGTTTCGCCAAGCTATCAATGACTGCATTCAGTGAGCCTTTGTTTTGCAGTTCATCACTGAAGGTGGTGCGGTAATTGGTGACTAAGCTAACCCCTTCTATAATGATGTCGTAGGCTTTCCATTCGCCATTGTCGAGCAACATGCGGTAGTCGACGCCAATGGGTTTGTTGTTGGGCTGTAGCACTTCGGTTTTAACCACGACTTTAGTTTCGCCGTTTTCCATTTGCAATGGCAAAAACCGCACCGACCATTCCTTAAACTCGACAAAAGCGCGGGAATAGGTACGCACCAATAAGGTTTGGAATTCTGTCTTGAAGCGTTCGCGTTCATCAGGGGTGGCCGCTTTCCATGCTTTGCCCAAGACCAAGGCGGCAATGCGCTCAAAATCAGTATGCGGATAAATCACTTCGTTGACATACTGGGTGATCTTGGCAAAATCTTTGGTGAAATCCTTATCCTGCAAACGGATTTGCAGTTGTGAAGATGCTTGTTCAATGGCTTGTTGTGGCGGCAACAAATTATCCGCCATTGTGTTGGCAACTGGCATGATGCCTAAAATAAATGCAAATATGGCAAATACCATGTATTGTCTAGCGTTCATAAACCCCTCTGATAAAATATAAGCTGTCTACTATAAGGATGCAGCCGCAACTGGCTGGCTGCTCACAACCCAATCAGTCACTGGCCCATGTATTATAATACCACCAAATTTCCTTGGGTACGCATGAGAAGAATGCGTAGCCACCCGTTCAGCCGCCGCCTGATGCGCGAACATGAGCTGACCGTAAACGACTTGATTTATCCGCTGTTTGTCATGGAAGGCACGGGGCTACGCGAACCGGTCAGTTCTATGCCTGGCGTCGAGCGGCTATCTTTAGATTTGCTGTTGGCTGAGGCGGAATGTGCCTATACCCTTGGTATTCCTGCGATTGCCTTGTTTCCGGTGATAGCCGCCGGGCAAAAGTCTGAAGATGCCGCCGAAGCTTACAACCCTGATGGCTTGGTGCAGCGTACGGTACGGGCTTTAAAGCAAGCGCTGCCCGCGCTGGGCGTGATCACCGATGTGGCATTAGACCCGTTCACCACGCATGGGCAAGACGGCCTGATCAATGCCGATGGTTATGTGCTGAACGATGAAACTATTACGGTACTGGTGCAACAGGCATTGTCCCATGCCCAAGCGGGGGCCGATATTGTCGCACCTTCAGACATGATGGACGGGCGTATTGGGGCAATCCGGCAAGCGCTGGAAGCTCAAGGGCATGGCAACACGCTCATTCTGGCCTATTCTGCCAAGTATGCCTCGAGCTTTTACGGGCCATTCCGTGATGCCGTTGGCTCGGCGGGCAATTTGGGCAAGGGCAACAAGCACAGCTACCAAATGGACCCCGCCAACACTGATGAAGCGCTGCGCGAAATAGCCCTCGATTTACAAGAAGGTGCTGATATGGTGATGGTGAAGCCCGGAATGCCCTATCTGGACATTATCCAGCGCTGCAAAAGCCAGTTTGGCGTGCCGACCTTTGCTTATCAGGTCAGTGGCGAATACGCGATGATTAAGGCGGCGGGGCAGAATGGCTGGATTGATGAACAAGCAGTGATACTGGAGTCTTTGCTGGCGTTCAAACGGGCAGGCAGTGATGCTATTTTGACCTATTTTGCCAAGTCCGTTGCCGAACATTTGCATACTGTAAGGCAACCCGCATGAGCCGGAAAGACCGTTACGCCGTTTTTGGCAATCCTATCCAGCACAGCAAGTCCCCCAGAATCCACGCCTTGTTTGCCAGACAAACCGGACAAGCCATTGACTATCAGGCACAACAGGTATCCGCCGAATGCTTCACCGCAGCAGTCGGGCAGTTTTTCGCCGAAGGCGGTTTGGGGCTTAACTGCACCGTGCCGCTAAAAGAATTGGCTTGGCAATATGCCACACATAAAAGCCAACGTGCCGAACAGGCAAAAGCAGTCAATACCTTGGCCTTGCAAGCCGATGGTACAGTATTGGGCGATAACACCGATGGCTGTGGGTTGGTCAGTGACCTGACCGGCAACCACGGCGTTGCCTTGGCGGGCATTAATATTTTGGTGTTGGGCGCGGGCGGTGCCGCACGTGGCATTATTACCCCTTTACTGGAGCAGAATCCGACCACCATTGTTATTGCCAACCGCACAACGGATAAGGCGGTTGCGTTGGCGGAGCAGTTCCAATCGGGCGGCAGCAGCATCACGGGTTGTGGCTTCGGGGACTTGCATGGGCAACAGTTTGGCTTGATTTTGAATGCCACCTCGGCCAGTTTAAGCGGGCAATTACCGCCTTTGCCGCTGAGTATACTGACAGAACAAGGCTGTTGTTATGACTTGGCTTACAGCAATACACCCACGCCCTTTGTGCGCTGGGGATGGGCAAACGGGGCGGCTAAAAGCCTGGACGGCTTAGGCATGTTGGTGGAGCAAGCGGCTGAGGCATTTTTTATCTGGCGGGGTGTCCGGCCTGATAGCCGGCCTGTTATTGAGGCTTTGACGGCAGAACGATGCGGAACTTATAGGCTTACACAGTAAGGGCATGGGCAGATAAGGGCGATTTTACGCTTTTTAAGCTTTATGCACGCACCGATTAATCAGCATAAAAAAAGGGGAAGTGCAGATATTCCACACTTCCCCCTTGAATGAGCGCACCTCAAACTTGTCCGGCAGGCCTGTTTTTGTTGATGTTGGTTTTAATTTCTTTGGTTTCAACTTTTTCCTGCTTTACTACAACCAATGGCTTACTGGGCATAATGCCATCATCCATTGGCGGCTTTGGGTCCCGACCCGCCATTAAATCTTCAATTTGGTCTTTATCTATGGTTTCCCATTTCATCAGCGCGTCGGCCATTTTGTGCAGAATGCTGATGTTGTCTTGCAATAAACCTTCTGCGCGTTGGTAATTGCGGTCTATCACGGCGCGGATTTCTTCGTCAATCTGATGGGCAACGTTGCTGGACACTTTGCTGCCTTGTGAACCAGGGTAGCCCATCATGGGTTGGCCGTTTTCTTCGCCGTACACTAATGGCCCCAATTTGTCTGAAAAGCCCCAGCGGGTGACCATGTTGCGTGCCAGTTCGGTGGCGCGTTCTATGTCGTTGGAAGCGCCGGTGGTGACACGGTCGCCGCCGTAAATCATCAGTTCCGCAATGCGCCCACCAAACAGGCTGGCAATTTGGCTTTCCAGTTTGCGCTTGCTGGCACTGTACTGGTCTTGTTCGGGCAAGAACATGGTGATGCCCAATGCGCGGCCTCTTGGCATGATGCTGACTTTGTAAACCGGATCATGATCGGGCGACAGCTGACCAACGATGCAATGCCCTGCTTCGTGGTAAGCGGTCAACAATTTGTCGTCCTCGCTCATCACCATGGTATGCCTTTCCGCGCCCATCAAGATTTTGTCTTTGGCTTTCTCAAGATCGCTCATGGACACTTCTTTTTTGTTGGCGCGGGCGGCAAACAAAGCGGCTTCGTTGATTACGTTGGCCAATTCGGCACCGGAAAAACCCGGTGTGCCCCTGGCTATGTATTTCAGCTCAACATCTGCGGCAACAGGCACTTTTTTGATGTGCACATTCAGTATCTGTTCACGTCCACGCACATCAGGCAAGCCTACGTTGACTTGGCGATCGAAACGGCCGGGCCTTAACAAGGCTTTGTCGAGCACATCGGCACGGTTGGTGGCAGCAATCACAATAACGCCTTCGTTACCGTTGAACCCGTCCATTTCCACCAGCAACTGGTTCAGGGTTTGTTCGCGTTCGTCGTTACCGCCGCCAAAGTTGGGGCCACCACGTTGACGGCCCACTGCATCTATCTCGTCAATGAATATGATGCACGGGGCGTGTTCTTTGGCTTGGGTGAACATGTCCCGCACCCGGGATGCGCCAACACCGACAAACATTTCCACAAAGTCAGAACCTGAGATAGTGAAGAACTTGACCCCTGCCTCGCCAGCAATGGCGCGTGCCAACAATGTTTTGCCGGTACCTGGAGGGCCGACCATGAGGATGCCACGGGGTATTTTGCCGCCCAGCTTTTGGAATTTAAGCGGGTCGGACAAGAAATCCACCAGTTCTTCAACTTCTTCCTTGGCTTCTTCACAACCTGCCACGTCGGCGAATTTGACGGTCATTTTGTCTTCTTCCAACATTTTGGCCTTGCTTTTGCCAAATCCGTTGCTGCCACCCATACCGCCTTGCTGCATCTTACGCATGTAAATGATCCACACGGCAATCAGCAGCAACATGGGGAACCAAGATATAAAGACTTGCATGAACAGGGATTGCTGGACAGGCGGCACAGTCCTGATTTGCACGTTGGCGCCCAACAGATCATCAATCAAATGCTGGTCGCCGGGGTTGAATGTCTCAAAATTCAGCCCTTCATTGGTACGTATCTTTATTAATGGCCCGCTTATTTCCACTCGCGACACTTGGCCATTTTTAACTTTGGCTATAAATTCGGAATAGGCTAGGGAATCCTGCATGGGAGGTTCCATGTTGACCCTGTTGTATATCATAAATGCACCGGTCAACACGATGCTCCAAAGCAATGTGTTTAGTATAATTTTTTTCATGCTTTCATCTCCTGACCATTCATCACGGCCGTGTTTATTTAGCGTTGCGGTAATTTAGAACGATTTGTACCAGTCAAAATTCGACGCCTCCGCCGCCCATTTCATATTATTGCCATTGGTAATGTCCAAAATAACAGAAACTGGACTAATGACAACAACATCTTAATATTCATTTAACATACATGGTGTGTTTATAAAAAACTGGCTAGTTCCTGCCCCAAGTTTTGCTTTATCTTGTTAAGGGCGATCACTTGGATTTGCCGGACGCGTTCGCGGGTCAGGTTGAGCTCAACACCTATTTCTTGTAAGGTTTTTTCATGCTCCGCACCCACGCCAAAATGCCCCCGGATAACTTGTGCCTCGCGCGGATTCAAGCCCTCAATAGCTTCTCCCAATAGCCTTTGCAGATCGGTTTGGGCTATTTCCCTGAATGCCGGGGTGAACACTTTTTGCTCCAAAAAATCAATGGGGGCAAAGGCGGCTTCGCCATCATCATCGGCGGCTTCCAACGACAAGGAGGTCTGCGAAATGGACAATAGGGCATCGACCTCATCACAACTCATCTTTGCATATTCCGCTAAAAGCTGTATGGAGGGTTCGCGGCCTTGCTCCAAAATATACTGTTCCCTCAATCGGTAAATCTTATTGATATTGGCAACTTGTCCACAAGGCACCCGCACCACGCGTTCACAGCGTGACAAAGCACGGGAAATGGCCTGCCTAATCCAATAGCCCGCATAAGTGGAGAATTGGAAGCCGAGGCGATGGTCAAAACGGTCAACCGCCTTTAACAGCCCTGCCTGCCCTTCCTGAACAAGGTCTTCAAAATCTAAAAATCCAGCTTTGTATTGGTTGGCAATAAACATCACCAGCCGTGAATTGGCGGCGGCGAGTTGTTGGCGCAAGCCCAGCCAACGGTGTTCCGCCAACACAATGTCCAGAAAATGTTTTTGCATTTCCATGCCAGACAAAAACAAAAACTGTTCGTCGTGACCACTGAGGTCAATGGATTTGAACAATTCTGCCAGTTTGGCACCGGCCAAACGGTTGCGCCGATGTAGCCCTTCCAATCTTTTGAAGACAATGTCACGCTGCTTGGGCGATTCCAGTTGCCCAGGCTGCACAGACAGGCCGCGGTATTTGTAGGCATAAACAATCACCTCAACCAAACGCGTCAAATCTTCAAAACTGAAAGCAAACTGGCGCATGGCTATGCTTAGGTTATGCTTGGCTGCCAAATAAGCGGGATCGTTGGCGGCATTGTTAGCTAATTCTTGGCTGGCCAACAGATAGCTTTTTTTGATGCGGTTCAATACGGCTGCTTGCTCTGAAGGCAAAAGCGCTTCTTCGTCTTGGCACGCATCGCCGCTATCAGCGCCCGTGTCGTATTCGTTCATCAGCCACAAGGCCACCATGGGGAAGCAGCATAAAGAGTGGATCAATTGGGTTCTTTCTTCGGTAAGCTGACGCGCCACCTGAAAATTACCATGCTCCGGCACTTCAGGAGCAACACATGCGTTGTCCGCGGCGGCATCAAACGCCACCACTTCAGGCACTGCCAGCCCATCAAACGAGGGCAGCACGGTGGCATTGCCGCTGCCTTTATTGGCAACCACAACGCTTTGCTTTGAAAAATATTCACTTAGATAAGCCATTTCCTTATATCCCCGTAAACAGAAAGCACTAAAAATTTAGCCACCACTTAAATGCGAAACCGGCTGGCCGACATCACCAATAATCAATGGCACTGGAACACGATACAAAGCTTGCGGGGCTGTTAGGCCAGACGACCATTTAAACCCAATCTGTATATTATTTATTTCCGTCTAGTGTACCAATGCTTTTTTGCCTTGTCAAGATATATCTATACAAAACTTGTACAATGCATAGCGATTCACTGTGTATTTTAATTTTGAGCCACCTATTCTTAACGCAAGCTGAACGCACAAGCACAATTTATAAGCCATTGGATTTGTCCGGCCGACTGGCATCATTTGGCATCAGAAACATTGCCCTTGTTGAGCCCACACGGCTAAAATAGACCGTTATCACTTTTGCCAACGGACTCCCCATGAAACTTAGACGCTTGCCTTTACTGGCCTGCTGGTTATTTTCTTTTTGCACTATGGCGGACACCGCCCCCACGCTACGCATCGGTGTGCAGGCTTTAGGCACGTTGGAATGGGAGCTGTCCGTGTTAAAACAGCCGCCCGATGCCAATTTCCAGATACAAATTTATCCACTGGCCAATGCCGAAGCTGGGAAGATAGCCCTACAATCAGGGGCGGTTGATATCATTGTTTCTGATTGGTTATGGGTTTCGGCCATGCGCGAAAAGGGCGTGGAACTCAGTTTTTATCCTTATTCAAGCACTTCGGGGGCATTGATGGTGGCGGCGGACAACCCCATCCATGCGCTTAAGGAGCTAAAAGGCAAACGCTTAGGCATTGCTGGCGGAGAGTTGGACAAAAACTGGTTGCTGTTGCAAGCGGCTGCCAAGCAACAACAAACCGACCTGTCATGGGGCGTTGAAAAGACCTTTGGCGCGCCCCCGCTAATCAACGAACAAATCAAACAAGGCCGCGTTGATGCTGTGCTTAACTATTGGCATTTTGCCGCCAAACTGGAAGCCCAAGGCTATCGTCAAATCATTGATGGTAAAGGCTTGTTAAAAGCCATTGGTGTTAACGAGACTATTCCGTTTTTAGGCTTTGTGTTCCAACAAAGCTGGGCGGACAGCCATAAAGCCGCGTTGTCAGACTTTTTCAAAGCGAGCAGACAAGCCAAAAACCAGCTATGCACTGACGATGCCGCTTGGCTAAGCGTTCAGCCATTGACCAAAGAAGCCGACCCCGCCATACTTAAGATTTTACGGCAACGCTATTGCGAGGGCCGCGTAGCACACTGGGGGACTTCCGAACAACAAGCGGCAGCCCGCCTGTATCCTCTGCTGGGCGTGTCAGGCCAACAGCCCGCAACGGGCGGCTCTAGCTTGCAACCGGGTACATTTTGGGCCGCGGAATAGTGCTGCCGACACCCGCTTACCGGGCGATGGTTGCTGCTGACCTCATCCTTAGGGTTTTGTCCAAGATTAGCTGGACAAGCCTAATGGCCGTTGGCCAAAATTTATAGTGGGCCGTATCGAGTGAACCGTTTACAGACGCTTTTGCCCATCGCCTCTTTGATGATATTACTGGGCTTCTGGCATGGTTTGGCGTTGTTACTGGACAGCAGCAACCTGCCCTTGCCATATCAAGTGGCGCAAGTGCTATGGCGGGAAACGCTGTCGGGGCAATTACCTTACCATTTGGGGGCAACCCTGCTGAGGCTGGTAGCCAGTTTTAGCATTGCCATGCCGCTGGGTTGCGCGGCAGGTATCGTGCTGGGACGCAATGCCAGAGCCGATGCTTTTTTCAGTCACTGGCTAGTCGTGCTGCTTAACGTTCCGGCATTGGTCACTATTATTTTGTGCTATGTCTGGTTCGGCCTAGTGGAATCTGCCGCTATCTTTGCTGTGGTTGTCAATAAGTTGCCGAACGTGATCGTCACCATCCGCGAAGGTGCGCGGGTGCTTGACAAGGATTTGCTGGAAATGGCGCACTGCTACCAGTTTGGTGTCCGCAAAACGTTAATCCACGTCGTCTGGCCACAACTATACCCGTTTGTGATGAGCGCGACGCGGGCCGGTTTGGCTTTGATTTGGAAAATCATCCTGATTGTCGAGCTGCTCGGACGCAGTAACGGCATGGGCTACCAATTGCATTTGTATTTTCAGCTATTTGATGTCGCCAGCATCCTTGCCTACACTATCGCCTTTATAGTGGTCATGCAGCTTATCGAACAGCTAATCCTTAAGCCCTTGGAGCAAACCGCCCAACAATGGCGCCGATGACCCTTATACAGTTGCATATTGCCGACAAAAGTTATCCTGCTGCGGGAGGCAACCCGCCACACCAAGCGATTGCCAATTTAAGCCTACGCTTACAACCCGGCGAATTTGTCTGTTTAGTCGGCCCGTCGGGTTGCGGCAAAACCACGTTGCTGAATATTTTGGCGGGGCTTGACTCTGATTACCAAGGCAACATACAAGCTGGCTCAGCGTCGCACACACCCAAAATCGGCTATGTGTTCCAAAACCCACGCTTGCTACCGTGGCGCACCGTGCAAGAAAACCTTGAGCTGGCGCAGTATACGCCAGACTTGCAAGTTATCGATGCGCTGCTTGCCACTATGCAGTTGTCCGCTTTCCGGCACACCTATCCTGAACGCTTGTCGTTGGGCATGAGCCGCCGAGTCGCCATTATCCGGGCCTTTGCCGCAAACCCTGAGCTGTTGCTGATGGATGAGCCGTTTGTGTCATTGGACGCACCGGCTGCGCGGCAAGTACGGGAATTACTGTTATCGCTCTGGCAACAACGTCCGCATACCGTGCTATTCGTGACTCACGACTTGCGCGAAGCGATTGCCCTTGCCGACCGGCTGGTCTTCACCTCTGCCGCCCCAATGCAAATTGTCAGCGAAATTCTTGTCACCCTACCTAGAAACCAACGCCATTTGGATGAAAAAATTGAAGATTTTAGGCAACATTTGCTAACCCAATACGCTTGCATAAAAAATTTGCTTTAGGGGCGGGGAAACCCGCCTGCCCCGCTAGGAAAGCAATTGCCAAATCAAGCAAAATATTCGATACTTTGCCACTGCTTTGGCGCTTAATGTGATACTTAGGCCCAACTAAAAAGCCGGATTCATGATTGCCCCCGGCGAACAACACCTTAAATCATCCTCAAGAGGAACAACAATAATGAAAAACACCTTGATTTTTGGCTTGGCAATTGCCGCCCTGACCCAAACCTTGAACGCCCAAGCCGCCGTAGACACAAAATACCCGGCCGCTAACTTTGAGCCTAGCGTGATTTATATCGACAAGGACGCCACTGCCAGCCCAGAACCTGTTGCGGCAGCCAGCGAATTCGACGCAAAATATCCGGCCGCCAATTTCCAGCCTAAAGTGGTTTATTTCGACCAAGACTTGGCCGGACAAAAACAGGCCAGCTCCGCCCCGGAACCGACCGCCGCACAAGATGAGGCTGACCCCAAATATCCTGCCGCTTACTTCAAACCTAAAGTCATCTACCCTTAATAAGTAGCCATTTCCTTTCAACAGGCCAGCGAAATGCGCGGCTTTTGTCGCTATGACTTGTGGTAGAATAAAGCTTTGAAATGTGTCCCGATAGCTCAGCAGGATAGAGCGGTCCCCTCCTAAGGGACAGGTCGGACGTTCGAATCGTCTTCGGGACGCCAAAATTTTTAATGCGTTGTGTTATTGTCGGGCGGGTTGCCGCTTCAATCGTTTCCATTGGCAACCACCACTGCACCATCAATAAACTATTCGGGCTTTGCTGTCGCCAAGCGGTTGGGCATAATTTGGCAACGTACCCTGAGCTTACCGTTTATAGCTTGTCTGCTTATGGCTTTTTTATGGGCAAACCTTTAAATTGCCATAAATTGCATGAAACACTTGAAAAGATTCTAAGTCGTGGTAACTTGAGTGATTGGGTGGGTCATAACAAAATGCCCGCTTTATAATAGTACTGCAAGATGATGTAGCCGAAAGGCTTGGCCTGTTGCCGTTTATGGCACGGCTTGGCTGTAAGAAAAGTTTGAAACAATAAAAATTAAAACTATTTATGGTGAGGACATAAGATGAGCAATGAAGAAAACAGCAACCAAACTGAAGAAGCCGTGTCGGCTGCAGCAACTGCCGCTCCTGCGAATGATGCGAAAACCGCCGGTGCAAATTTCCTGTCTTCACTGCTGGAGCTGAAAGAAAAAAACCCTAAAGTGTTTTTTGGCGCGGCAGGTGCGGTTGTGGCTTTGCTGGTTATCGTGATGGTCAGCGGCGGCGATGACAAAGGTGAACTGCAAGGGCCAGTCATGAAAAACTTGGTGGTGGGTCAAAAATATGTGTTAAAAAGTGCCAATGCTTATGATCCGGGTGCAACAGTGCGCTTAGTCCCCGTTCCCGGTGCCATGGAAGCTTATGATGACACCGAAGAAGCGGACAGAAGCAGCTCTTGCCAACATATCGCACAAGGCACACCTGTCACCATTCTGGCTCTGCAAGACATGTACGGCAAAAAAAATGCATTTGCTAAAGTACAAATGGACGAAGGTGACTGCAAAGGCAGGGATGGCTGGGCGCTGGGCATAGATGTCCAGTAAATGCTGTACCGAAAAAAAAGCTTGACCGTCTGACAAGAAATACTTAAAATACACAAATCAATTAAGCGGGAATAGCTCAGTGGTAGAGCACAACCTTGCCAAGGTTGGGGTCGCGAGTTCGAATCTCGTTTCCCGCTCCAACGAGTACAAAAAGCCGCGATAATCGCGGCTTTTTTTTTCACTACCCTGGCTGCGTAGCAAAGCGGTTATGCAGTGGCCTGCAAAGCCATCTAGTCCGGTTCGACTCCGGACGCAGCCTCCAATAAGAAGCAATAAAAAAACCGCTTAAATGCGGTTTTTTTATGCCCGTTTTTTGCCCATCATCAACTACTATGGCCATTGAAATAGAACATAAATTTCTGCTTGCCAACGCAGATTGGCGCGAGCAAACCAGCCATTCTTGCCATTATCGGCAAGGCTACCTCAGCGCCCTGCCCACCACCTCAATACGCATTAGGATGAGCGGTAGCCAAGCTTGGTTGAATATTAAAAGCGCGGTGATTGGCACCCATCGCCACGAATATGAATATGAAATCCCCGTGCAAGATGCCGATGAAATGATCGCCAACTTATGCCAACGCCCGCTGATTGAAAAAACCCGCCATTTTGTCAACTACCAAGGCTATATTTGGGAAATTGATGAATTTGAAGGCGACAATGAAGGCTTGTTGGTGGCGGAAATAGAGCTTTCCCACGTGGGCGAAGACTTTCCCAAACCACCTTGGCTAGGGCAGGAAGTGACCGACGATTTGCGCTATTACAACAATAACCTGATACGCCACCCGTATTCGCAATGGCGTGGACAGCTTTAGCTTGCGTCGCCCTGTGCCGGTCAAACAGTGCCTTTGTTTGACAATCGCACCGGATATTAAAGCGCATTAGATTTTCAGCATCCCACTTGTTGAAATCAAGATGGATTTGCACTATAGTAGCTGTATGAAAAAAACAACTTTTGTTGCATTGCTGCTACTCTGTATGTCTTGTCGGGCAGAAACCCTTGTGGGCCCGATGGCACACACCATCAATGCAATTGAGCAAAGCTGGGCAGAAATCTACTATAACACCGCCAAGCCTAAGCAGTCAGCGGCTTACGCTAAGTTATTGGCATCGGTGACCACGTTATCCGAACAGCATCCCGGTCAGCCAGCCCTTATATATTGGCAAGCCGTCACCTTAGCCACCCAAGCAGAACACCTTGGCCCGTTATCGGCACTGGATGCCATACAGGATGCCCGTGATTTGTTGGAAAAAGCCATCGCTATTGACCCTAATGTGCTGAACGGTTCCGCACTGGTCACATTAGGCACTCTTTATTACAAAACCCCTAAATGGCCGATAGCCTTTGGTGATAACAGCAAAGCCGAAGCACTGTTGGAAAATGCCTTAAAAATCAACCCTAATGGCATAGACAGCAATTATTTCTATGGCGATTTTTTATTGTCCAACGATCGGCCTAAAGAAGCGGAAAAATATTTTACCCGCGCCCTGACCGCTGCCCCCAGCTCGGCTATGACCTATACCGACAGCCGACTGCAAGAAGAAGCCCGGGCAGCCCTAAAAAAAGCCAGGGAAGAAGCCGGTTAAGCAAGATAAATACGTTGGCTGAGCATAGTCGAAGCCAGTCCACATTGAAAGTGGGCCATGCCCGCAACCAGCCACGGCTTGACCTTTGCGTACCTGCAATTAAATTATTAAAGCCGTTGCCAAACAATAGCTATTCATTGGGGTGCGCCTTTCTGCTAAGATGCTTCCCTGATTTTGATTTCTTTTAAACCTTTCCGGTAATAATTATGGCGTTTGTAGTCACTGAAAATTGTATTAAATGTAAATTTACTGATTGTGTCGATGTGTGTCCGGTCGACTGCTTCCACGAAGGGCCTAACTTTTTGGTCATTGACCCGGATGAATGCATCGACTGCACGCTGTGCGAACCAGAATGTCCCGCCAACGCCATTTTTGCCGAAGATGAAGTGCCGGAAGAACAAGAAAATTTCATCGCCCTAAACGCAGAGCTGTCCAAAATTTGGCCGATTATCACTAATGTGCAAGATGCCTTGCCGGATGCTGATGAATGGAATGGCAAAACAGGCAAATTGGAGCTGTTGGAAAAATAAGCGGGGCCCAAACCAGTATTGCGCCTTGTCTTATCCAGACCCACTTTGGCAACCCAGGCAAAACAGCGTGTTGCCTGGGTAATGCGGCGGTACGCGTTCTCATGGTGTTAGTCGGACCGCACGCACCCTGAGCGTAGCCGAAGGGCATTACAACCAACTGCCATAGCCGTACATGGCTTCGACTACGCGCAGCCAACGTGTCTGGTCACATCAGTGAATAGAAAAGGGCAATCCATCTTGTCACGCACTGAAAAGCATCCGAATTGCGGATATTTCTGACCAAGCCCGGCGACGGGCAAATGCGCCATAAAAAGAAATTGACAACCCCCAGCAATCTTGGCTGGCCTGAGGGTCGTCTTTTCCATGCTTACAACACTATGGGCTAAATTTTTCCTGAAGCGGCCAACGCTTTCAGATAAGCGGCAAACTCGTCTTTCAGGCCAGGATGCAATAGTCCCAGTTCCACATTGGCGACCAAAAAGCCCAGTTTTGCGCCGCAGTCATAACGTGTGCCTTCAAATTCAAAAGCCAATACCTGCTCGTCTTTCATTAAGTCAGCAATGCCGTCAGTCAGTTGTATTTCACCGCCCGCGCCACGTCCGGTATGTTTCAGCTTGTCGAAAATGGCGGGATTCAATATGTAGCGGCCAATAACGGCGAGATTGGACGGGGCCACTTCGGGTTTTGGTTTTTCTACAATCAAATCAATTGGGCTGTACGAGCCGGTTGCTTCGCCGGTTTTAACAATGCCATAGCTGCCTGTTTGTGAAGGGTCAACCCGTTCGACCGCCAAAATGGAGCATTGCTTTTCCGCATACAGCGCGGTCATTTGCGCCATACAGCCACGTGTGCCATCTTCAACCAAATCATCCGGCAAGATCACCGCAAACGGTTCATCACCGACTACCGGACGGGCGCAATAAACCGCATGGCCCAGGCCCAGCGCTTCCGGCTGGCGGATAAACACACAAGAAATATGTGATGGCAGGATGCTACGCAAGACTTTCAGCAATTCATCCTTGCCACGGGCTTCCAATTCCACTTCCATCTCATAGGCCTTGTCATAATGGTCCATGATGGCATTTTTGCTGCGCCCAGTGATAAAGATCATGGTGTCAATGCCTGCTGCCATAGCTTCTTCAACAGCATATTGCATTAATGGCTTATCGACGATAGGCAACATTTCTTTAGCCACCGCTTTAGTAGCGGGCAAAAAACGTGTGCCTAGCCCGGCAACAGGAAAAACGGCTTTTGTCACTTTTTTGTTCATTTAATGGTTTCCTTGGCTGTTAACAAAAATTTGAAGCGGTAAAAGGCACAATTGACCAGATGGCAAATCTGGCGCGGCTGTTGTTAAGCACTAAAATGCCATTTCCGTGGCTATTTTAAGACAATATGCCTTACAGCAGTATGAATATTATTGAGACAAAGACCCAGCAATATTTACCATTGGCAGCTAAGGCAAAGGCGAATCTTGCAGGCGCGTGAGCCAAGGCTGCTTACAATGGATGTCAACATGAAATGCCAATGTTTCCGGTTTGTGCAACAAGCCAAGCTCCCCGGAAGCATTGGGGTTAAGTTGCCTTTTTTCAATAAAATCAACTAGCCTTCGAGTATTGTATATCGCTAGGACACGGTGGCCATATTTGTTGCTGTATATTTGGTAGGCAATATTGCTCTCGTTAAACAATGGGTTGCGCTCCAGTAACGCATCCAGTTTTGCACTATCCCCGTCGGCGATTAGCCGTAGCACGGAATCGCTGCGTTGCCTGATGAGTTCGCTGAAATAGCCAGCCAATGAGCCTAGCAATTGGTGGCGGTGCAACATGCGGATTTCTTCATCAGCAAAGGTGAAGCTTTCGGCGACCAAATAATGGCGGTCGCGGTCACCATCATTGGCAAACAGGGAAATTTTTTCGAGAGCCAAATGCTGCAATGCCGCTAAAAATGAAGTGGGTGCACGCAAGTGTTTGTCCACCGTCACCACCCAAGGCAACGCCCTGCCGGTTTCTGCAAAACGTTTTTTGACGCTGGTGATCACTGCTGAGCGGGGCAATTCATCATCACGGCCTTCCGGCTTGACAATAAACGCATCGACCGCTGTCACTTGGGTGTGGAAGCCGGCCGCCTTAAAGTGCTCAACAATAGTGGCGTAGCGGGGCTTGTAGGGGATGCCGGTGCCATCGTACAGCACATTGATACATTGCTCTCGCGCATGGCTGGCCACTAAGCCGCGCAGCCGATTGGCAAAGGGTTCCACATAAATATAATCATCGCTGTGGTGGCCTGCCGCTGTCAGCACTTGATATAAATCGCTGAGTTGGCGGAAGGCATCCAATGAAGCGATCACAAAATTATCACCGCACTGGGCGGCGGCTATCTCTTCCACGGCAGTTTTGCCGGAACCGGCCCCACCCATGGACATAAATAATTTGGGGTGGGCATCGGCTGTTTTGCCCTGAAAAATGGCTTGTTTGGCAGCTTCCAATTTTCGGGTGATTTTATCCAGCCGTTCATAGGCAATTTCCACAGCACGCACCAAACGAAAATCTTCCGAAGCCGCCAACAGCATTTTGGCTTTTAAGGGTTCATTATTGGCCAGATCAAAAATCTGCGCCCCTTCACCTTCGCACTGGCGCAGCAAGTCCAACAGCTCGGAATGACCCGGCGAGCGTAATCCGGTCAGCATGTTGGTGTCCAAGCAAAATAACGGGGCCACACCACCCGCTTCTATGACGATGCCATCAATCTCGTTTTTGCCAGGCTGGCGCAAGGCCTCTGTGCCAGGCAAATAGGCAATCACATGACTGGCGGCACTGAGTGGATAGTCCGCCAAATGTTTGCCGGCTATAAACAGCTCGGTGCGGATGCTGTCCAATGGCACCAGCCCGCCGTTAACGGACACCAAGCATTCAATACCGTCGCTAGTGCGGTGCGACAAGAAAGGGATGCCAAAGATAAATTTTTTGTTTTCTTGCCATTTGCCATAATCATTGGGCAAGTTTTGTAGGCTTTTGCAGCGAGAAGGGTCAAGAGCGCGGCGGAATGCCGTCGTCACCGCCGCCGATGGGCTGTAAAGGTCATGCAGGGCCATGGGGTCGCTGGCATCCAATCGGCGGAAATCGATGCCCGGCTCGTATACGGCTTTAAAAGCAGGCAGGTTGCCCAAGGCGGTCATGAAAAAATCCAAGGTGATATGGTTGCCATAATGGAATGGCCGGACTAATCGCATCCGCTGATAAAACGCACTCAGACGTTCAGCGATGTCTTCCTTGCGGATGACAAAGCCATTATTATCAAAAATGGCGGTGGCGCTATTGTCATCACCATCATCCAACACCAGCCTTTCAATGGCTTCGCGGAAGCGGGTGCGTTTTTCGGGGTCGGGCATAGTACCGGGACGGTGGCTGACATTGGCCTGTTCTTTCCAATCGTAAAACAATTCCCGATGGATACGTGAAAACAAGGTGGTCAAATAGGTGACGCGCTTGGCTTGGTCTTGCGATACAGTCTCTTCAATTTCCTGTTTCAGCGTTGAAGTCAGCCTGACCGCTTGGGCAATAGCCAGCGCCGTCCGTAACTTGATTAATTGCCGATAGCCTTGGATATGCAGGTTGGTGTTTTCGTTCATCATAAATTAGCCATACTTGACGGCAAGGCACTCTGCTTAAAGTGCCTTGCCAACCCTTAAATAGTTTAAGCTGATAATAAACGTTTCAAGTTGCTATGCACAATAGCCAAGCCGATTCTTTATGTTGGCAATGATGGCTTACAGCCACTTGGGCAAATGGCCTAGCCCGCAATCCTGCCAAAACATTGTTTGGGTGGTGTGGTGGTAAAATAAGCCAGTGGTGCATTTCAACCATGCAAAAGCCAAACGTTGGGGGTAATATTTTTCGATGGCTGTTGTGTGGTTTTAATGTTTGATCTAAATTCAGCCGGTTGGCACATAAAATCAATAAGCCTACAAATATTATGCTTATGGCATATAAATTGCTTTAATAACCATATGCAGGACGCTGTTTTAAATCGCGCAACCGCTGCACTGCTTGACTAACTACACTATAAGGTTCAAATCATGAGTGAAACAAATTTATCAGCCTTACCCAAAACGGGTCTGGCTGGCTTGAAAGAAAACTGGCGCAGTGACTTATTGTCCGGTTTCTTGGTATTTTTAATTGCTATGCCGTTATGTTTGGGGATTTCCTTAGCCTCCGGATTCCCACCTTCAGCAGGCATCATCACCGCTATTATCGGCGGCTTGCTGGTGTCGCGGCTGAGTGGTTCATTTGTCACCATCAATGGCCCTGCCGCCGGTCTGATTGTGGTTGTGTTGGGGGCTGTGCAGTCCTTGGGCAATGGTGACAACATGGTCGGTTACCGTTACACCTTGGCCGCCATTGTGGTGGCCAGTGCCTTCCAGATCGTCATGGGCTTATTAAAAGCCGGCCGGTTAAGCTCGTTTTTTCCTGCATCGGTGGTGCATGGCATGTTGGCGGCAATTGGCATCATTATCATGACCAAGCAAATTTTTGCTGTGGTGGGCAGTGCGCCGATAAAAGGCAGCAGCCTGCTGTCCACTATGGCCCAGATTCCTGAAGGCATCATGAATATGAAGCCGGAAATTGCCATTATCGGTTTCAGCGGCCTGGCGATATTGATTGCTTGGTCACTGATTAAAAACAAAACCATAAAAATGGTGCCCGCCCCTTTAATCGTAGTGGTGGTGGGCATTGCCTTGGGCCATTATTTTAACCTGAGCACAGCTTATCCAAAGTTGTTGGTGAATATTTCCGATGACTTCTCATCCAGCTTCTTCTTTCCTGACTTTGGCAAAATCGCCACGGGCGAATTTTGGGGCGCCGTGCTGAGCATCTGTTTGGTGGGCAGCTTGGAAACTCTGTTAAGCGCCATGGCAGTGGACAAACTAGACCCTTATAAACGCCATTCCGATCTGAACAAAGATTTGACTGCGGTAGGGGCCGGCAATTTGCTGGCTGGCTTGTTGGGCGGCTTACCAATGATTGCGGAAATTGTGCGTAGTTCAGCCAATGTCACCAACGGTGCCAAAACCGGTTGGGCCAATTTTTTCCACGGCCTGTTCTTGTTGATGTTCGTGGCATTGTTCCCTGCACTGATCCGCAGCATCCCTTTGGCTGCGCTGGGTGCATTATTGGTGTTCACCGGCTTCCGTCTGGCTTCGCCCAAAGAATTTGGCAAAGTGATGGGGCTTGGCAAAGAACAAATGGTAATGTTTGTCGCCACTATTGTCGGCGTTATTGCCACTGACTTATTGGTGGGCGTGGCTATTGGCATTGTCACCAAATTCATCATCCATTTGTTACGCGGTGTCAAACCCGGCAATTTGTTCAAAATTGATTTTGCCATCACCCCTGCCAACGATAACAGCGTGTTAATTGAAATACGCGGTGCCGCCATTTTCTCCAACCTACTGGGGTTAAAAGATGCCCTTATGGCTCTCGAGCCTGGCAAAACCCTTATTTTTCAATTGAACGACGCGTATTTGCTTGACCATACCATGATGGAGTTTTTCCATGACTTCCAGCATGACTATGAAGCCGAAGGCGGTCACTGCCAGTTTGTTGGCATGGAATATCATGAAGCTTTTGCCGACCACCCATTGGCGGCACGCCGTAATAAGCAAAATTTGGCTTGATGTCATTTTTAGGGTAAACGCGGCCAGTGCCGCCCGAACCCTTTGTTAGTTGTTGGGGTGTCCATCCTGCCCCAACTCATCAACTGACTGGGCCTGTTTCAGGCCCAGCTTGACCGGACCCCGCCATGACCGTAGCAAACTCCAGCCACCCAGCAAGCTTCCAGCTTGATGCCGCCATCAACCGTGTCAGCCGTTGGCTGCCCATCCAAGGTCCAATCAAGGACTTTATCCATCACAACATTTTACACGCCGTACAGCAACATCCCTTCCATAAAGGCGTGGCAATAGCCGCTAAAGTTTACGGTGCAAGAAGCTATTTGCCAGCGGCTGATTATCAGGCGATGTACCGAAAAGGCCGCATCAAAGATTTTGCGGTTGATTGGGCTATCAGGCAATCCGGTTATACCCCGGAACACTACCCTTTGCTGCGCACCAATTTGTTTATTGAAGATGATACCCAGCATTATCCGCCAGTATCATTGGCAAACAACGGTATCCGCAACCACTGGCTGAGCCATCTGGAAACTGACCTTAATTCGTTGGTGCACCCCATTATGTTCCGGTTGCTGGGCAATTTTCTTGACCAAGGCATCAGCCGCTGGACGCTCAGTAAAAAAGACGAGCCATTTTGCGCCTGTGTGTGGCGGTTGGCGCAAAATAGCCTGTTGCCACTGTATCCCTTTGATACAGTATGGGCGCAAGATATGCTGGATAAGCCACCTGATGAAGTGATCTTGGCCTGTTTACAGCGGCTAGTGGGCGACGAAGCTTTGTATGAGCAATATATTTTGGAGTTGCTGTTGGGGCATCCTGGCTGGTCTGGCATGGTGCGGCTAATTGAGCTGCGCCCCAATGCCCTGTTGAAACCACGCAACATTTCCCTTAAGGAACTGATAGCTATTGAGCTGTTGGCGGAATGGGCAATTTTAGAAAAAAAATTCGGCAATAGCTTCAATACCGTCCGGCAATTGCCCGATATGAGCAACATTCCCTTACTCAGTGATTACGAAGCCAAAGCCAGCGTTCCCCTGACCTTACAAATCTGGCATGAGGCCATGGAATATTCCCGGTATGCGGAGCTAATGGTGGCGTTAAAAGATCAACCCGCACCGCAAAAAAGCCCTGTGACACCCATTGCACAAGCTTTTTTCTGCATTGACGACCGCGAATGTTCGGCACGCCGTTATCTGGAAGAGGCCAACCCTGCCATTGAAACATTCGGCGCCCCCGGCTTTTTCGGCATTGATTTTCTCTACCAAGGTTATGACAATGCTTTCGTTGTGGCGCAATGCCCCAATATTTTAAGCCCTAAACACCTGATTCTGGAATCCAGCACCCAACCGTCGGTTGACAAGCACAATCTGACTGATGGGCTGTCCGATCTGCATGTCCAATCGCATTCAGTATTGTGGGGCTGGCTGTTCACGCAACTATTAGGCTTAGGTTATGCGGTCAAGATGGTCTGGGACACGTTCCGCCCAGGCGCGCAACTGTTGCGGTTTAAGACACTCAGTGAAGTGAGCGCACAAACCCATTTGCATTTGTTGCGTGAAAATGACGAACCCACCGAAGACGGCCGCTTACTGGGCTTTTCATTCACTGAAATGGCTGACAAAGTGGAAGGCTTGCTCAGGAACATTGGCCTGACCAAAAACTTTGCACCACTGGTGGTGGTGGTTGCACATGGCTCCAGCAGCACCAATAACCCGCATTTCGCCGCTTACGAATGTGGCGCTTGTGCGGGCAAGCCGGGCGCACCCAATGCGCGGGCGTTTGCCTGGATGGCCAACAGTGATGCCGTCCGCGCCCTTCTGCGCGAACGCGGCATAGACATTCCCGACCAGAGTTTTTTTATCGGCGCCATGCACAACACCAGCCGTGATGAAATCACCTACTTTGACCCACATTTGTTTGAGCGGTGCCCGACTGAAAATTTTGAGGCCTTTAAAAAAGCCATGCAGCAAGGATTACATAAAAATGCTTGGGAACGTTGCCGCTGGTTTGAACTGGCCCCTGACAGCAATAGCTATGATGATGCCCATGAACATGTCAAGGCGCGGGCATCGTCCATCTTTGAACCCCGCCCCGAATGGGACCATTCCAACAATCTCTATGCCATCGTGGGCAGACGCCAATTGACCAAAAACCTGTTTTTGGACAGGCGTTCCTTTTTACAGTCATACGACCCCAATACCGACCCTGATGGCACTATTATTGTAAAAATCCTGTCAGCCATTATCCCCGTGTGTGGCGGCATTAACTTGTCCTATTTCTTTTCACGCATGGACAATTCCGTTTACGGTGCCGGCACCAAGCTGCCCCATAACGTCATCGGCCTACTAGGCGTTGCCAACGGCGTGGAAGGCGATCTACGTACCGGATTAGTATCGCAAATGATAGAGGTGCATGAACCGGCACGGTTATTGATTGTCATTGAGCAAACCACTGCCATACTGGATTTGGCTTTTGCCAAATTGGACGCCACCTTAATGGCATGGCTGGACAACAACTGGGTACGCCTAGTGGCTTGCCACCCCGAAACCCGCCAACTGTTTTTCTATCACCATAGCGGTTGGGAGGCAGTCGAACTGCCTGAGGATTATATTGCGCCGGTGGCGAATTGTGCGGAAACCATCTTTACCGGCAAACACCGGACTATTCCTGTGCATGTGATCACAAAAGTGGCGGCAACCACCTAAACGCCGCGTTTGCTTATGGCCGCACCCTGAACACCGTCAATAAGGGGCCAGCTTCCCGTTTTGCCATTTGATTTAAGAGAGCATCATGAACCTATTATTACTCAGCTGCGAATTGCTGCCTTTGCTCGGCATTGTATTGATCACCTTATTTGGCAGAAAAGAAAAAACCATCGCAACAATCTCATTTTGGATAACCCATGCCATGGGGCTAAGCATCTTCGGCTTGCTGGCGGTTTGGGCCAGCACCGGTTTTGCCGCCCACGAGTTCGAGTTGTTCAGCCTCTACAAACAGGGCAGTTACCATTTTCCTGTGTTGTTTTTTCTGGATCGGGTCAGTGCCGTTTATTTGTTTGCGGTTTGGGTGATTTTCTCGGTGATCGTCCGTTATTGCCGCAATTACCTGTATCGTGAACCGGGTTACAAACGGTTTTTTATCACCATCTTTGGTTTTGCCTTTGGCCTGAACATTGTTGTGATGTCCGGCTCGATTGACATGCTGTTTGCAGGCTGGGAAATTGTCGGTATCTCATCATTCCTATTGATCGCCTTTTACCGGCACCGCGTGCAACCCGTACGCAACGCCTTGCGGGCTTATACCGTCTACCGGTTTTGTGATATCGGCCTCTTGCTGGGTGCGTTGCTTAACCATCAGATGTTCCACGAAAGCGACCATTTCAGCAACCTGACCGTGCTGTTTGAACACACTGCACCACAGCCCGCCAGCTATCTGGGCTTATTGGTCATGTCCCTGATGATTTTTATCGCTGCTGCGGGCAAGTCCGCACAGTTCCCGTTTTGCTTTTGGTTGCCCAGGGCAATGGAAGGGCCGACCCCGTCCAGTGCGATTTTTTATGGGGCATTGTCGGTGCATTTGGGGGTATTTTTGCTGCTCCGCACAATGCCGATTTGGAGTTACCACATACTGATGCGTTCCATCCTGTTTTTAATCGGATTCACCACCCTGATTATTGCCAGTTTGGCGGAAAAGACCCAGTCCAACATTAAAGGCCAAGTGGCTTATGCATCCATTGCCCAAGTCGGCTTCATGTTCATGGAATTGGCTTTGGGCCTGGAAACCTTAGTACTGGTGCATTTTTTGGGCAACGCTTTCTTGCGCTGTTACCAGCTATTGGTGTCACCCTCGATTGTTGCCCATGCCCTGCGGATGGAAGGTGCCATAGACACCAATGTGGCGCCAACCAATCCTGCGTCAAAAATACGCTTGCCCGTATCCATCCGTGACAGCTTCCCCGAAGTGCTGCAAAACACCTTGTATGTCTTTGCCTTGCAGGAGGGCAATCTGGAATTATGGGTGCGTTCACTGTTATGGTCGCCGCTCAAAAGATACGGCGCGCAAATTAATGCCAGCAAACTTTGGCAACTCTTACTGACGGGTGGTGTACTGATTGGCTCATTACTGATCCTCAACCAAGGCGGATTTGTCAGTGCCAGCGTGTTCGCTTTTCCTTTGGCAGGGGCGATGGTACTCGCTTCGTTAAGTGCCTTTAGCCAAAAACATAATTTTATCGGCACTTGGAATGCAGTCGCGCTCAGCTTTGCGTTGGCAGGCGCTGCCGTTTGGTTTTTACAACCCCAAGCCAGCGAAGAAATTATCTTTTTCGCTTCCGGGATTATCCCTTCATGGTTGTTGGGGATAACCGTACTGTTAAAATTACCGAAGCCCGAGACGTTTAAGGACACCCCGTTTGCTTACCGCGCTATGGCAGAAACCAACCCGCTGCTGGCGTTGCTGTTGTTTTTCAGTTTTTTGGGGTTGATCTGTTTTCCTATCTCGCCCGCTTTTATCGGCGAAGATTTGCTGCTTTACTATGCCAGTAAGGAATATACAGTGATTGCCGCGCTGATAGCCGCCTGTTTCGTCATCAACGGCATTGCCGCCGCAAGGGTTTATCTGCGCCTGTGCATGGGCAGGCCAGCCGATTTTGTCAGGGGGCAATAAGATTTTGCGGCGCATTCTTCGGCACGACAAAACTGCGCGGTTTGCCCTGCACCTTTCGGGGTTATAATAAGCTACAATAAACCGTCACCAACGTGGCTGGCAGTTTGTTATTGTCCCCTATCAACCTCATAAAAATTAACAAGGGTAAACCATGCGTTTTTTAATTGCTGCCATCAAACTGGGTGTCAAATGGGCGCCTAAATCCATTGTGCTTAAGGTCGCTAATTTTAAGTTGAAAGGTATTGCAGAAGTGCACGATTATGCAGTGGATTTGGATGCCCGGACAGTTTATGCGAACACCTTGTTATACGGTGAAACAGAAGCGATAGAAGTATGGGCGGAACAGTTTGGCATCATTTTAGAAAACGGTGCTTACAAATTTATCTTACAACAAGCCCATTCCAATAAGCCGTGGCTGAACAATTCGTTTGCTTTTGTATTGGGCAAAGCTTTCCCGATTCCAGTTGTACCGAAATTGGCCCGTTTTATGCCGCTGGCTTACGCGTTGCTGAAGGTTGAGGTGGCTCTACCCGAACAAAAACAGATTGCTGCCGGTGATGCAGTGGAATAATGGATTAAGCGATTGTGGCGGGTAGGGTTTGAATTGCTAACCTGATTCCGCCATCCAGCACTTAATTGCATAAATTCACGCTAGGGTAGCGGTTGATGTGTGACTGTTCCAGTAATAATTAAGAGCAACTTGGACTTGGCCCGTCCACCACAGTGGTGCTATGCGCTTCTAGCAAGAGGTGGGCAAAGCGCCACTTCCCCATAGTAACCGCCTTTCTTCCCTAGCCCCCCATGATGCGAGCAACTTTTTCATGCGTCCGGCAAAATGGCCTCATCCCCGCCCCTAAGCCTAATCACATGACATAGGCTACGCGGCTGCAAAAGACACGCACACGTCCAACAGCCGTAAAAAAACCGGTCTGCCGAAGCAATCCGCATTAGAAGCCAAATTCGGACTCGTCAAAATCATCAAATTGTTCACGAAGGCGTTTTTTTTCCCAATAAATCTCAATTTTTCTACGGGCATCCCTTTTTATGGTTTCATCTTCAACCATACCTTCAGCTAGCGGGAAATCACCGCCATCAAAAACCTCTTCATCATCATGTTCAAGCTCGGGCGCACTTGATGGTTCTGTTTTAGAGGCTGATTTAATAGGTGCTTTAGCCATTCTTCATCTCACGGTAATAAAATTGGAACTATTAAAATATTATTAGATGGGCAAGTAAAGAAAAAACCGTAGTTTTGCATATTATGCACAATGTCGGCTTAGCCGATGTCCGCCAGGCAAAGATATCGGGAAGCTGTTGGAACACCCTAAAAATCACCCGCCAATACCATACATTACCGGCTCATGACGGGGATTGATAGGGAAAACGATAGCCACCGCGAATTATTTTATTTTTACCAACTCTTTATTGTCGCTGGAAAAATGGCAGATACCCGCAGCAAAATTATCACAGTCTTTAGATTGCTCAATTTTTGCGCCGGTTGGGCTTAGCTGGATTTTCAATTCACAATACGTGGCATCGCTTTCTGAATGCTTTTTCAGCAGCAACTCGTTGTCAGCAACGCGTTTGGCCTCGCCTCTGATGTCGGCGGAACAGCTATGGGAACCGGCTTCTGTGGCATTGGGTTCAAAATCGACATCAGAACTGACATAGACATCGTCGTTTAGTGTAGTGATTTTTAAATGGTGCACATGGCTACCTTCGCGCAGCAAATAGTGGTCAGTACCTGCCAAAACACTTCCCGAAACCAACATTGCAGCAGCAACCAATAAAATATTTTTCATGGATCCCAGCACTCCTTAAATAATTAGCGATTAATTTGATTAACAAACGGGCAACCCTCCGGTCACACTCCATAACAGTCCGGCATTTTTTACCCAACTGCATTTTTATTGTACATTACTACTAAGCGTTCCCCAAAAGCAACTAAGCCTCCCTGTTGACCCGGCATTGTTTGTTCCGGCCAAGCTTTATGACTGGGGATTGGCAGCGATCTGCCAATATACATTTTTTAACAGGGTAGCGATAACACAATGTTGAATGCTGGCGGGGATGTCCGACAAGCCTCGGCTGGCGCATGCGGGGACTTGTAACGCAAAAGTTGTTGTGAAAAATGGGGCACGTTTAACCTCGTAACAACAGACCGGAAAATTGATGGCCAGCCGTTAAAACCCTCTTCTGAAACTCGCCTTTATTATCGCTTGTTACCCTAAAAATGCCATGGAACGCCTGAATTATCAACATTTGTATTATTTCTGGCATGTCGCCAAAGAAGGCAGCGTCACGCGTGCCTGTGAGAAGCTTCATCTGGCGCAACCTACTATTAGTGGACAACTGGCTGTTTTTGAACAAGCTATCGGTGAAAAGCTATTTTACAAGGAGGGCAAAAAACTAGTGCTGACGGACACTGGACGCATGGTGTTTAATTATGCCGAAGATATTTTTGCATTGGGACGTGAATTGAACAATATGCTAAAAGGTCGCTTAGGTGAACGTGGTTTACGGTTTAACGTAGGTATCGCGGATGCCTTGCCGAAACTGATGTCCCATCGTCTGCTTGAACCAGCCTTGAATTTGGGGGAAGCCGTAAAAATAATTTGCGTTGAAGACAAGGCTGAACGCCTTTTGGCTGAAATAATGTTACACGGCATGGACATGGTCCTGTCTGATGTGCCCGCCACACTGGCGGCTGGTACGCGGGTTTTTAACCATTTACTGGGGGAATGTGGCGTGGCGGTATTTGCTGCGCCATCTTTAGCCGCCTATTACATTGACGATTTCCCCCGCTCCCTGAACGGGGCACCTTTACTTTTACCAACAACTAACACTGCCTTAAGACGCTCACTGGACCAGTGGTTCGATATGGAAGATATTTGTCCGGATATCAAAGCGGAAATAGAGGACAGTGCATTGTTGAAAACCTTCGCCGCGGCCGAAACAGGGCTGTTTGTTGCACCAACTGCTGTGGCGGGCGAAATTCAGCGTCAATATGGCGTGCAAATGGTGGGTCGTATTGATAATGTCCGCGAACGGTTCTACGCGATTACAGCTCAGCGCAAAATCAAACATCCAGCAGTAATGGCCATACTGGAGCAGGCACAGACACGCTTGTTTGGCTTGCTGGACATGCCTGTGACAAAAGCAGCTAAAGATGCTGATTTGTCATAACACCTCGCCATTTGTTCTTTTTTTCAGCCTTAATTATCCCGCTTAGTTGATAGATATCCGCTTTTTTGAGCGAAGCACCTGATCAAACCACCAAACAAGCACCCTACCATGCACATGGTTTTTAAATTTAAAACAATATTTCAACAGTTCGGCACATAAAATTTTTCTAATTATTGGTCGACGGCCCAAGCAAATAAAATTCATCGTTTTTTTCGATGTTTATGTTAGTTTTATTCAATTTTACTATTAAAAAATTCAACGGTAGACTGCACTCAGTAAATTCACTTGGCAAAGGGAACAATTATGCAGAAACTCATCGAAGGAATTCACCATTTTCAGAACACACTGTTTGGTTCGCAACGCAAGCTTTTCGAACGCCTGGCTCAGGGACAATCTCCCGAGGCACTTTTTATCACCTGCTCTGATTCAAGAATTAACCCAAACCTGCTGACTCAAACCGAGCCAGGGGAATTGTTCATCCTCCGTAATGCCGGCAATATCGTACCCCGATACGATGCCTTTCTGGGGGCGGAGGCAGCAACGATAGAATTTGCTGTGGCAGGGCTGGGAGTCAAGGACATTATTGTCTGCGGACATTCACACTGTGGGGCTATGAATGCAGTTATTGATCCGGCTTCCACCCAGCACTTGCCCGCGTTGCAGCAGTGGCTTTCCCATACCGATTCTACGCGTCAAATTATTACCGAAAAATATGCCGATAGAAACGGAGAGGCTCTGTTGATGGCCACCATCCAAGAAAATGTATTGGCACAGATGGAAAATTTACACACCCATCCGGTTGTCGCCTCAGGTTTAAGCAAAGGTGAACTTAGGTTACATGGCTGGGTATACAAAATAGAAACTGGCGAGGTGTTTGATTATGATTTGAACACTTGCCAGTTTCAGTTATTAACTGAATATCGTAACGAAATTTCTATTGCTAACCGCAAGCCTAACCAAGTGGAGATATAACGATGCATACCCTTTATGATGATAAAGAGCTTGCCCGTAGCAAGCGTCTGCTTTTATCACTATTTGATAAAAAACTCAAAACGGTTGCTGGTCAAGAGATCACTGCCATAGTCGAACAATTGCAGAACGATTTTCATAAGTTAAGCCTCAAACCAGAATCAAAATCAGAATCACAAGACTTGCTGGAAGCCATCGAAAAATTGCCGTCAGAAGTTATAGACAAGGTGGTGCGGGCTTTCAATCTGTACTTTAGCCTTGTCAATATCGCTGAAGAATCTTATGCCTTAAAATTAAGAAGACAGCTTGCTGAAAGTGGTGGACATTACTGGCAAGGTTCATTCCACGACACCCTATTGACACTCAAGCAATCCGGGGTTAGCGTCGAACAAATACAAACCTTATTTAATGAACTGTTGTACCTCCCAGTTCTAACCGCACATCCTACAGAATCAAAGAGACGGACTATCAAGGGAAGGTTGCGCGATATTTTTATCACTTACGAAAAACTTGATAATACACGGCTTAAAGGTTATTACCGTAAAGAGGTTCAAAACACATTACAAAGCCAAATTCATTTGTTGTGGAAAACTGATGAAATTCGTACCCATAGCCTAGGTGTCGCAGATGAGATCGAAACAGGATTATCATATTTTCCAAGCTCTTTGTTTTCTGCAACCATTAAGGTTTATCGGAATTTTGAGCAGGCATTGCAAGATGTTTTTGGCGCATCGGCGGCACAAATCCAAGTGCCAAAATTCTTGTGTTTCGGTTCATGGATTGGTGGCGATAGGGATGGAAACCCTAATGTCAAGCCAGAAACCACTGTATTGGCTTTGCGTATGCAGTCGCGCACCATACTTCAGGAGTACGCCACTCGATTGGATGCTTTACGTGATCAACTGTCATTTTCATATCGCTTATGCCAACCAACCGACGATTTTTTGCTAAGCCTAGAAACCGATAGGGCTATTTTAGGGGCTGTTGCACAAACTATAGAAAGGCCCTATCTGCAAGAGCCGTATCGGCATAAGCTCACGCTTATGAAATATCGTATTGAACAGTCCCTTAATCAGATAGAGCTATCGATTGCAAACGGCAGCAGTTTATCGACTGGCTATATTTATAATTGTTCAGCATTTATAGCCGATCTCAAGGTGATTAAAAATTCGTTATGCAGTCATGGTGATGAAGAAATTGCAGATTTGCTTTTGAAAGATATCATGCTGCTCGCGGATGTCTTTGGTTTTCATCTGATGCAATTGGATGTAAGGCAAGAATCCGGAAGGCACAGCCAAGCAGTCGAGGAAATCTTGAACGTATCACTAGGCATTGATTATCAGCAGTTGGACGAAACGGGCAGACTTAATATTCTCAGCGAGGCAATTGCCGCTCCCAACGGACTGCACTATGACAAAAACAGGCTTTCTGAAAGCACTAGAGAAACATTGGATATTTTTCGGGCTATCGCGCAAATGCGCACTGAATTGGGAGAAGCCTGTTTTGGTCGCTATGTCATTTCTATGACCCATGCTGCCAGCCATATTATGGAGGTTCTGCTATTAGCGACCCAATCAGGTTTGGCGGGACGTATCGGAGGGCACTGGTATTGCTCTATCGGTATAAGCCCGCTGTTTGAAACCATTGATGATCTCAAGCGTATCGCCATTGTCCTTAATACCTTGTTTGACGTTCCAGTCTACAAGGAATTACTCAGGGCATCTGCTTTACGCCAAGAAATTATGCTGGGTTACTCAGATTCTTGTAAGGATGGCGGCATACTGGCTTCGGCCTGGAACCTTTATCAGGCACAGCAGCAGATCATTGCAATATGTGATGAACACGGCATAACAAGCAGATTGTTCCACGGCCGTGGAGGAACAGTCGGTCGCGGCGGCGGCCCGACCCATGAGGCAATTCTGGCCCAGCCGCCTGATACCGTCCGCGGCCAAATAAAGTTTACTGAGCAAGGGGAGATATTGTTTTACCGGTACAACAATATGGAAACAGCGGTTTATGAACTGACCATGGGCATCACTGGTTTAATAAAAGCCAGTACTAGCCTGATCCAGCAACCAAGCCATGACCATCAACAATATCACTCAGTAATGACTGAGTTGGCAAGGATTGGAGAAAACAGTTTTCGTGACTTGACGGAACGGAATGAAGGTTTCCTTGATTATTTTTATGAAGCGACACCCGTCAGTGAATTAGGCCGCCTCAACTTGGGGTCGCGTCCTTCTCACCGTAAAAAGGCAGACCGCTCCAAGGGGTCGGTGCGGGCCATCGCCTGGGTATTTTCTTGGGCCCAGTCGAGGCAAACCTTTCCTGCTTGGTATGGAATCGGCACCAGTGTTTTTGCTTGGTGTGCCGGAAAACCGGAAAGGCTGAAAACATTACAAAACATGTATCATGAATGGCCATTTTTTCGCAACCTGCTCAATAATGTGCAAATGGCTTTAAGTAAAACAGATATGGAAATAGCCCGACAATATGCCAACTTATGTGTCAACAGAGACACGGGCAAACAGGTTCACAACATGATTTCAGTTGAATATCAGCGCTGTGTGGGTTGGATTTTAGATATTGTCAATGCCGATGAGTTATTGGCGGACAATCCGATGCTAGCCACATCATTGCGCAGCCGTAACAGTTATTTAGGCCCGCTTAATTACATACAGGTTGTCCTGTTACGCAGGCTTAGGTCAGAATCTCATGAAAATACCGGCGAGGACAGCTCGTTGCGAGTATTGTTGCGTACCATTAATGCTATTGCCGCAGGCATGAGGAATACAGGCTAATGGCCTTAAGATTTCTTGCTTGCAACCCATGCGTGCCTTGCACATCCTTAGGCCTGATGGGAACAGGGCATGGACGAAACACCAATGGCTTCAATAAGCAAGTTTAAACCCCCTCCTTCGGGGCGTTTTGCTGATCCATTGCAAGAAGCTGCCAAACCTAGGATTGCACTTATGAGCTGAATGTAAGATAGAATAACCACTATTTCCCTCTCTTCGGATAAACGACCCCATCATCCCGGCGGACTTTTTTAATGACAGACTATAAATTGACTCACCTAAAACAGCTTGAAGCTGAAAGCATTCACATTATCCGTGAAGTCGCTGCTGAATTTGAACGTCCTGTGATGCTGTATTCCATCGGTAAAGATTCTGCGGTCATGCTGCACCTGACTAAAAAAGCCTTTTTTCCGGGCAAGCCGCCGTTTCCCTTGATGCATATTGACACCACTTGGAAATTCAAGGAAATGATCGCCTTCCGTGACCAACATATCAAAGACTTGGGCTGGGATTTGATTGTCCATATCAATGAGGATGGGGTGGCGCAAGGCATTGGCCCGTTCAGCCACGGCAGCAAAAAACACACGGATGTGATGAAAACCGATGGCCTTAAGCAAGCCTTGGACAGGCACCAGTTTGATGCCGCCTTTGGCGGCGCCCGCCGCGACGAAGAAAAATCGCGTGCGAAAGAACGGGTCTATTCATTCCGTGATAAAAACCACCGTTGGGACCCTAAAAACCAACGCCCTGAATTATGGAACATTTACAATGGAAAAATTGACAAGGGCGAAAGCATCCGCGTTTTTCCTTTGTCGAATTGGACAGAGCTGGACATCTGGCAATATATCCATCTGGAAAGCATCCCTATTGTGCCGCTGTATTTTGCCAAAGAACGCCCCGTGGTGGACAAGGACGGCATGTTGATCATGGTCGATGACGAGCGTATGCCCATTGGCCCGGATGACAAAATTGAAATGAAAATGGTACGTTTCCGTACCTTAGGCTGTTATCCGTTGACCGGCGCGGTGGAATCGACCGCGACCACGTTGCCGGAAATTATTCAGGAAATGCTGTTGACCACCACCTCCGAACGTCAAGGCCGGTTGATTGACCATGACCAAGCGGGCTCCATGGAGCAGAAAAAACGCGAAGGGTATTTTTAACCTGATTAAAACCAGCCAACCACCGCATTCAGAGAGAGACCATGTCCCACCAATCCGATCTTATCAGTACTGATATCAACGCCTATTTGGCGCAACATGAACGCAAAGAAATGCTCAGGTTTTTGACCTGCGGCAATGTCGATGATGGCAAAAGCACCTTAATCGGGCGTTTGCTGCACGATTCCAAAATGATTTACGAAGACCAACTGGCTGCCGTGCAAGCCGACAGTGTCAAATCGGGCACTACTGGCGCGGGCAAAATTGACTTGGCATTATTGGTCGATGGCTTGCAAGCGGAGCGCGAGCAGGGCATCACCATTGATGTGGCGTACCGTTATTTTTCCACTTCCACGCGCAAATTCATCATAGCCGACACCCCAGGCCATGAACAATACACCCGCAATATGGCCACCGGCGCGTCCACGTGCGACTTGGCAATCATTTTGATTGATGCCCGTTACGGGGTGCAAACCCAAACCAAACGGCATAGTTTTATTGCTGCGTTACTGGGCATCAAGCATATTATTGTCGCCGTCAACAAAATGGACTTGGTCGGTTACAGTGAGGACACCTTCAATAAAATCAAGGCAGACTATCTGGCTTTTGTTGAACACCTTGATTTGACCGACATCCTGTTCATTCCTATGTCTGCATTGGATGGCGATAACGTGGTCAATGCCAGTGAAAAAATGCCTTGGTTTACCGGCGGGCCGTTAATGGAAGCGTTAAACACAGTGACCATTGCCAACGACCGTAACTTTAGCAACGCCCGCTTTCCGGTGCAATACGTCAACCGCCCCAACCTCGATTTCCGTGGTTTTTGTGGCACGATTGCCGCTGGTGTTTTCCACAAAGGCGACCTGATCACGGCCCTGCCTTCAGGCAAATCCAGTAAAATAAAATCCATTGTCACCTATGACGGCAATTTGGATGAAGCCTTCGCCCCTATGGCAGTCACCCTGACACTGGAAGATGAAATCGACATTAGCCGTGGTGACTTGATTGTTGGCCAACAGGCTTTGGAACCGATTATTGCCGACCAATTCAAGGCCCATATCGTTTGGATGACCGAACAGCCACTGGCACCGGGCCGCCAGTATATTTTTAAGCTCGCCACCCGCAGCGTGTCCGGCTCCGTGCCGCTGATCCATCACCGTATCGACGTGAACACCATGGCGCATCATGATGCCAACACGTTGCAACTGAATGAAATTGGCTGCTGCACCGTTTCTGTCAATGCGCCGGTGGTGTTTGACCCTTATAAGGCCAGCCACGGCACCGGTTCATTCATTGTCATTGACCGGCTGAGCAACGGCACGGTGGGGGCGGGCATGATCATTGGTGCGGGCGATGACGGACAAGCAGCCCCGGTGAGCGCCGAAGAACGTGCCGCACGCTTTTGCCAAAAAGCCATTGCGGTGGCATTGACGGGGGAAAATAGCCTTGCTATGGCTTATCAATTGGAACGGAAGCTGTTTGACTACGGTCACGCGCCCACCGTGCTGGAATCCGCTGATGCAGGACTGGTCACCGCCATTAAACAAGCAGGGCTGATTTGCCTGTGTATTGGCGGCGCGGGTGACTTGTCATTTAATACTGACGAAGTGGGCCTTGATGATATTTATACGTTATTGAAAGAGCAGAAAGTCATTTATTAATGGCAGGCGGCAATAACGCAGCGTAGGGGCGGGGCTGTAACGGGCATGGCCCGCTCCTACAACCGATAGGGTAACGCCGGATAATGGGCTAAATTGCCCTACTCTTCCCACTCCAGCTCAGCAAAGGCGGTGGTGACATTCTTGCGGTGGAACTCATCGGACAATAGCCACTCGCCTTTGCCAGCAATGCCCACGGTATTAAGTGCCGATTCCAAATAATCGCCGCGCTTGATCGCCGCCCGAATATCGGCCAGCAACGCCTGCAAATAGCTTTTTTCCGGCTGCATGGCCTTGGGCCAGTCGTTGACCAGCGGGCCGTGGCCTGGAATGACGGTTGTATAGGTTTGTTTTTCCAACACCTCCAACTCCGCCAACCAACCTTTCAGGCTACCGTCAATGACGGGAATATGCTGCAAAAACAATAGATCGGATAACCACAGCGTATTGGTTTGGGCATCATAAACCGACACATCGCTATCGGTGTGTGCCGTGCGGTGCGCCCGCACTTCCAACACCCGCCCGCCCAAATCCAGTTTGGTGACGCGGGTCACTTCAATATCCGGTGACACCAAATCGCTGGCGGACACCTTCGCCCCCAGCACAGCTTCTGCCTTAGCCAAATAAAACACCCCGCGCGCCGCCATAGCCCGCGCCAGGTTCTTGTGGCCGACAAACTGCACCCCCTCACCTTTAAAAGCACCATTGCCGTAGATATGGTCAGGATGCACATGGGTATTGACCACATAACACACTGGTTTGTTGGTGACATGCTGGACAGCTCTTTTTAAGGCCACCCCCTGCTCCGGGTTGCCACCGGTGTCAATCACCGCCACGCAACGGTCACCGACAATAAAACCAATATTGGCAATCGCCCCATGATTATGGGTATCGGGCAATTCTTGAACACCCAAATGGACAAACACCCCCGCCGCCGCTTCTGTCACCGACAGCACCGGTGCCGCCAGCACGGCTTGGCACAACCCTAACCATAATAACAGTATTTTTTTCATGCCCCGCCAACCTTTGCTTAAAAAGCTGCCATTTTAGCCAATTGAAGCCAGCTACGGCGAATTTTTGTAGGCTACACCACAACCTCATCCACCTCTATCGCATTGTTTTTGGAATTAGCTTGGGACCATAAAAAACAATACATTATTTTGACAAGCAACAGCGAATTACATATAATTGTGAGTTATCAGCTGGGCTTAATCCATATCAACACACTTGGTTAAAGCAGCACACAATAAGGCATAAGCTTTTATCCACTAGCTGAAAAAATACTGCAAATTAAAATTATCACATCAGTTTTGGAGTCAGCTACACATGAAACCGTTTAAGTACCTTTTTGTTGTACCAGCCCTTATGTTAGCCCATCAAGGCAATGCGTTGGCTGCTGGCCCAACAGGCTTGTACCAAGATGTCGGCACTATCAATCCCGACAGCTATACCTTTACCGCCACCAACACCGGCACAGTGGATGGCTATTTTGCCGGCACCGATGCGGCTTATTCTGAAATGCTAGGCTTGGAAGTCAATGGTGTGCTTCAGCAAGACACGGCAGGCCAAAGCTGGGTGTTCAACAACGATACTACCAGCATTGGCTCGGAAGTCAGCTGGAATGTCAAAGCAGGCGACCAATTGACCTTGGTTGATGCTATATGGGGTTCAGCAAGAGTTGATAGCCCACCAACCCCCGAACACCCTTGGGGCAACTATTATGTCAGCGCCCAGCAACTCGACAGCAATGGTCAGCCCACTAACTTTACCAGCAGCACTGATAACAGAAATAGCTTGCTGTATGAAATGTCATCCGACCCCAGCCAAAACGTTGATGGCAACCAGCATGTCTACTCACAAGCCTTCGACCCGAGCCAAGTGGGTCGGATTGGTAACGAACACCCCAATGGCAATTGGACGGGATCGGTTGATTTAGGCGCAAAAATCCCTGTCAGCGGTGTTTTTGTCGGTTTTGAAGACGAGGCCAGCACTAATGGCAACGCCAATGGCACTTACTCTAACCCAAACGTACCCTTGTATACCTACGCTTACAGCAGCACGTCCGATTACAACTACAATGACCAAAACATTGTACTCACCAATGTAGGTGTCAACGTACCGCCTCCCGGCCCTATAGTAGGCCCAGGCATTAACGGTGGCGGCATCCAATCTGCACCGGAAATTGATGCCAACTTGGCGGCACTGAGCTTGGGCTTAATGTCCAGCATCATGCTGATGATGTCAGAACGTCGCCGTACCCGCTAAGCTAAGCCTTCGCTTCTGCAATTAAGCGGCAACACCCGTTCAAACGGGTGTTGCCGCTGAATACACCGCCCCACCATAAGCGCCACCCATTTACGATCCCCACCCCATAACCCGCCTGATTTTGGCCTTAATCACCAAGGCACATGTTCCCGTACCGCATCATTTAAACCATTATCCCCTTAACCTTCTGGATGCAAGCCGTTACAATACGCCTTAACCTTAACGGATAAGTGCCGTGCTTTGTCTGTCATCATGACCCAACCAACTGAGCAACACCTCATTGCCAACACACAAACTTGGCTCAAAACCGTGGTCATCGGCCATAATTTCTGCCCGTTCGCGCAACGGGAACTGGAACACAACCATATCCGCTTCAGCATTGACCGCTCCCATGACTGGGAAAATAGCCTGCAACAACTGATCAGCGAATGTTTATTGTTGGATGCCAACCCTGCCATTGCCACCACGCTGATTATTTTCAGCCAAAACCTAAGCCATTTTGACGATTATCTGGACTTTTTGGCACTGGCAGAACAGCTATTGCAGGTGCAAGGCTACCAGGGCATATATCAACTGGCCAGCTTTCACCCCGATTATTGTTTTGCAGGGGCAAGCGAGGACGACCCTGCCAACTTCACTAACCGCTCACCCTACCCCATGTTGCATTTGCTGCGCGAAGACCACTTGGCAGCGGCCCTAAGCCATTACCCGCAAGCGGAACAAATCCCCGCGCGCAATATTGCCTTAGCCCGCCAATTGGGGCTTGCCAAGCTACAGGCGTTGCTTAAGGCTTGCTATATTGACAACTAATTACCTATAAAAACAGAATATTTTATTGTACAGTAGCGATGCAACCGCAACTTTTTAGGTGACCGTATGGCAGCTTTGCAGCCCCCTGTTTGTGAATTCGGCAAACCCGCCCCTGATTTCAATTTGCCCGGCGTGGACGGGCGCACTTGGTCTTTACGGCAGTGCATGGGTGAGAAAGGTTTGCTGGTCATGTTCATCAGCAACCATTGCCCTTATGTGACCGCCATCAGGGCGCGTATTATCCGCGACACGCTGGCGTTGCAGGCTTATGGCATCAGCTCGGTTGCCATCATGCCCAATGATGTGGTCAGCTACCCTGCAGATTCTTTTGATAATATGTGCCGCATCGCCAAACAGCTTTGCTACCCATTCCCTTATTTACTGGATGAAAGCCAAGCGGTAGCCAAGGCTTACGGGGCTGTCTGCACACCGGATTTTTTTGGTTACAATGCCGATTTTAGCCTGCAGTATCGGGGGCGCTTAGATGCCTGTCGCGGTGAAACCACCTCGGCTGATACAATACCCGAATTATTTTTGGCCATGCGGCAAATCTCCGCAACAGGCGTAGGCCCCGCCCAGCAAGCCGCCAGCATAGGCTGTTCCATCAAATGGAAACAAGCCAATGGAAGCAACACTGACCTTTAATTTTTTACCAACAGAGAGCATTGAATATGTCGATTAAAAGAATGGTGGATTTAGATTTATCCGGCAAACGGGTTTTGATTCGTCAGGACTTGAACGTGCCGGTCAAAAACGGCAAAGTGACCAGCGATATCCGCATCCAAGCCAGCGTACCCACTATTGAACTGGCCTTGGCAAAAGGTGCGGCGGTGATGGTGTTATCGCATTTGGGCCGCCCTGAAGAAGGCCAATACGATGAAGAATCCTCATTAAAGCCGGTTGCCGAACGCTTGGAGGCATTGTTGGGCAAACCGGTGCGTTTGGAAAAAGATTGGCTGGAAGGCGTCACCATTGCGCCCGGCGAAGTGGTGCTGTGCGAAAATGTGCGCTTTAATGTGGGCGAAGAAAAAAACAGCGATGCCTTGGGCGAAAAAATGGCGGCCTTGTGTGATGTGTTCGTCATGGATGCTTTTGGCACGGCACACCGCGCCCAAGCCTCAACCCATAGCGTCGCCAAATTTGCCCCGATTGCTTGCGCGGGCCCGTTATTGGCCAGTGAATTGGATGCCTTGGGCAAAGCATTGGAAACCCCCACCAAACCACTGGTTGCCATTGTCGGTGGTTCTAAAGTGTCCACCAAACTGACTGTGCTGGAATCGTTGTCAGAAAAAGTTGACCAATTGATTGTTGGCGGCGGCATTGCCAATACCTTTATTGCAGCGGCGGGCTTTCCGGTGGGCAAATCACTTTATGAAGCGGATTTGATACCCGAAGCATTGCGCTTGATCGCCGCTGCCAAAGCGGCCGGTGCGGCTATCCCCATCCCAACCGATGTGGTATGCGCCAAAGAATTTTCCGAAACAGCCGCAGCCACCGTGAAACAAGTTGCCGACGTTGCCGATGATGACCTGATTTTGGACATTGGCCCGGACACTGCCCAGCATTACGCCGAAATACTTAAATCGGCAGGCACTATTGTTTGGAATGGCCCGGTGGGCGTATTTGAGATTGACCAATTTGGTGGCGGCACTGAAACCTTATCTCGGGCCATTGCCGAAAGCCCCGCCTTCTCAATTGCCGGGGGCGGCGACACATTGGCGGCCATTGACAAATATGGCATCAACGATAACATTTCTTACACATCAACAGGTGGCGGTGCATTTTTGGAGTTTTTGGAGGGTAAGGAACTACCAGCGGTAAGTATCCTAAAATCCCGCGCTTAAACAAACCCAATACCTGATGTTACGCAGTACGCCTGAGTGTTACGCTGCACGTTGGTTGAGCGTAGCCGAAGCCACCTGCACGGCTTGCTTTGCGTAACATCAGCCAATCGCTGTAAACAAAACTGTTGGCAGCTGCAATAACTGCCAACGGTCACTAAATTTTTCCGGCAAAACCATAACAAGGTGGTTTATATTTGCCATTATCTTTATAATGTGTTCCCCTCCCATAGCTTTTCAATCAACGTGGTTTTATAGGCCCGTTTAATTTAGGTATCACAATGGCAAGAGTAACCATCGAAGACTGTTTGGAACATGTGGAAAACCGCTTTAAGCTAGTGGTTTTGGCGGGTACCCGCGCCCGCCAGCTTAGCCACGGCGCCACTGAGTTTGTACCACGCGGCAAAGATAAGGATACCGTGTTGGCATTACGCGAGATAGCTGCCGGTCATGTCACAGAAGCCAACATTAATCTGCTGCACCGCGCTGGCGAAGTGACGGACTACAGCACGCCGCCACAACCTTTGTTCTAACAGTCCGCCGCCATGTCGTCGCCAGTTGCCGAACCCCTAGACAGGTACGAAGACTTGCTGGTACGGCAGTTGTGCGGCGTTTTGTCAACTTACTTGGAAGCCAGCCAAGTCAATGATTGTGTGCGGGCCTACCAATTTGGCGCCACAGCCCACGCCGGACAGTTCCGTAAAACTGGCGAGCCATACATCTGCCATCCCGTTTCGGTCGCCATCAGCCTGGCGGAAATGCGTATGGATGCCAATGGCATTATGGCCGCCATCCTGCATGATGTCATAGAAGACACCCCTGTCAGCAAAAAAGACCTGAGCATTGCTTTTAGCAAAGAAGTCGCTGATTTAGTGGATGGGGTCACCAAATTAAGCAAAATTGGCAGTAAGACGCAAGCCGAAGCGCAAGCGGAAAATGTCCGTAAAATGTTTTTGGCCATGGGTAAAGACTTGCGTGTGATTATGGTCAAATTGGCTGACCGTCTGCACAATATGCAAACTTTAGGGATAATGCCACCGCAAAAAAAGCGCCGCATCGCCCGCGAAACCTTGGATATTTACGCGCCCATTGCCAACCGGCTGGGCATGAGCAATATCCGCCATAAGCTAGAAACCTTAAGTTTTGAAGCCATGTACCCGTTCCGTTACCGGGTATTGCAGAGTTCCGTCAAAAAAGCCCGTGGCAACCGCAGCAAAATTGTCAGCACGATTGAAGCTTCCATCAAAAGCCGTTTGGCGCAAGCCGAGCTGGATTGTGAGGTGTCGGGGCGGGAAAAAAACTTGTATAGCATTTACCAAAAAATGCTGCACAAAAAAGTCTCTTTATCAGAAGTGTTTGATGTTTATGCCTTCCGTATTTTCAGCAACAGTATTGACAACTGTTACCGGATTTTAGGCATCATCCACAACATGTACAAACCCATCCCCGGTCGTTTTAAGGACTATATCGCGCTACCTAAAGCCAATGGCTACCAATCGCTGCACACCATTGTCATCGGCCCTTACGGCACACCGATAGAGGTGCAAATCCGCACGCACGACATGCACCGTATGGCGGAATCAGGCATTGCCGCACACTGGCTGTACAAATCCGATGATGACAAATCGTCAAAATTCCAAGCGCGTGCCAATGAATGGCTGCGGGACTTGCTGGAAATCCAGCAATCGGCCGGGGACTCGTTGGAATTTATCGAAAACTTAAAAATCGACCTGTTCCCACAGGAAGTGTTTGTGTTCACCCCTAAGGGCAAAATCATCAAAATGCCGCGTGGGGCAACGGTGGTTGATTTTGCTTATGCCGTGCATACGGATGTGGGCAACGCTTGTGTGTCCGCCCGTATTGACAAGCAGCTGGTGCCCCTGCAAACCAAACTGGAAAACGGCGTGACTATTGAGGTGATCACCACCCAATGGGCCAGACCCAACCCGCTCTGGCTCAATTATGTCACCACCGCCAAGGCCCGCTCGAGTATCCGTAATTATCTGAAGCATTTCAAGCAACAGGAGGCTATTATCTTAGGCAGGCGTTTGCTGGATAAGGAGCTGCAAGCCATGCACCTGCATCTGGACGCTATCGGGCAAACCCGCATAGACGCTTTGCTTAAAATTTTGTCCCTCAAAACTTTTGATGAACTGCTCGAAGACATTGGCTTAGGCAACAAAATGCCGTTTTTGATCGCCAAATACCTGACCCAAGACGATATCAATGCCCATATCAAGCTTGATGATATGAGCCAAACCCAAAAAACACCGCTGATTATCAAGGGCACTGAAGGCATGGTGATCACTTTGGCGAAGTGTTGCCGCCCTATCCCCGGCGATTCCATCATTGGCTTTTTTAATCCCGGCAAGGGCATCGTGGTGCATGACCACGAATGCAGAAACCGTTCAGTGATCAGAAAAAAACACGCCAGTTGGCTGGACGTGGAATGGTGCCCTAATGTGACCGGCGATTTTGCTGTCGATCTGCGCATCGAAATACTCAACCAACGCGGTTCACTGGCAACCATCGCCTCAACCATTTCCGAACAGGACGCCAATATTGAAAATGTCACTGTGGTCGATCAGGATGATCGGGTCAGTGTCGACCTGATAACCCTGACCGTTAAAAACCGCGTCCATCTTGCCAAGATTATGCGCCGCCTGAAAGATTTGTCGATTGTGCTAAAAATCACCCGCGCCAAAGCCTGAGCCGTTATAAACCCATGACCGGCTGTTTAGCGAGTTTTTTCAAGCACCGGCATAGCCACCATCACCTTGATCTTTACCAATAGCGTATTTTTTAATTTTATACCACAATGACCGTTCGCTAATGCCCAGCAGCAGCGCGGCTTTGGATTTGTTGTCGTCGGTATTCACCAACGCCTTCTCGATCAGCTGTTTCTCAAATTGCCCAACTTGTTGGTTAAAATCAAAACTGGCAAGGCTATTGTCAACTGGGGCAGATGATGGTTGCCTTGCTTTGTCATCGTGGAGATAGTCCAATACATCGACTGGCAAATGATGGCTAGCGATCTTCTTGCCGCCGCTCAAAACAATTGCCCGCTCCATCATATTTGCCAACTCGCGGACATTGCCGGGCCAGCCGTAGGCCAATAAACACGACTCGGTATCTGGCTCCATGCCGTTATATTCAAAGCCAAAATTACCGGCATGTTGGTTCTGTATTGGTTCAGCGTGACTTGGACTTGGCTCTCTTATAAACTTAAGAGAAGTCGGAGTAATTATGTCAAAGAAAAACAAGTCATGGTCGTTAGAAGATAAGCTGTCGATTCTGAAAGAAAATTTAGTTGAAGGTAAA
>CAJAWH010000029.1 GCA_903945605.1 uncultured Methylococcaceae bacterium
CCGGGCCAAGTGGCATGGACCAGCATCACCTTAAAAGTAAAAGGCGGGTCTTCCGATTGCCCCAGTTTGGTGTAGGAAAACAGCCCCGCCAAGGTCAGCACCAGCATTAGATATAACACCAAGGTTTGGTGTTGTAACGCCCAATCAGTCAGGTTAAAGCGGCTGCTGGCTTCAGTATCTGTCTTTATATTCATGGTGCCTCCGCTGCATCCACCGGACGCACCAGTTGGTTTTCGGTAAGGGTATGCACACCAGCAATGGCAATGGTTTCACCGGCATTTAAGCCGCTGCGGATGACTACGCCATCTTCCCTAAATGCCCCTGTGTCGACTGCCCGCGCATGGACATGGTGGTCATCCGCCATAACCCAGACCTGGCTTTTGCCATTGCTGGCGGTGACGGCGCGGTTAGGTATCATCACCGCACTGGGGCTGGGTGACGAGGTGGCGGCAAATCCAACGCCCACCGTCATGCCAAATTTAACGGCGGCATCCGCTTGTTGCAGGGTGACGCGGACATTAAAAGTGCGTGTCGCCGCATCAGCTATGGGGGCTATTTCGCGCACCACCCCGGTATACAACTTTTGTTGGTCTGCCCATAGCACCAACTGGACGGGGGCTTGTAGCCGCACTTCCGCCATACGTGATTCCGGCACCACCACCAGCACATCAACGGCATGGGTGTCGGCAATTTTAACGATGACATGGCCTGCTTCCACCACTTGCCCCGGTTCAGCTTGGATAAAACTGACCACGCCCTCGCGGTCGGCGGTCAAAGTGGTGTAGCGGGATTGGTTGCCGGAAATATTGGCTTCGGCTTTGGCTTTGGCTAATTGGGCGCTAGCAGCCCTTAGTTCAGCTGCGCGGCTATCCAGTGCCGATGCGGAGATAAATTTTTTGGCATAGAGCTGCTGTTGCCGGTTGAATTCCGCCACTGCCAGCGCGTGCTTGGCTTCCGCTGCCGCCACTTCTGCGGCGGTGGCGGCAGAAGCCAATTGGCTATCAGCGGCATCCAACCTTGCCAGCACTTGGCCTTTGCCTACTTTGGCACCCACCTCCACGCGCCGTTCGATAATTTTTCCGGTTAGGCGGAAGCCTTGTGCCGACTCATAACGGGGTTGCACAACCCCTACCAAGGTCATTGCTGTTGCCGTGTTATTGGCAGCGACTTTCATCACTAAGGCAGGGCGGGGCGGTGGCGGGGCTTCGCGGGGTCGGCTGCAAGCGGTCAATAGCGGTAAGGCGATCAGGCCCAGTAATGTATGTCGCATAGCAAATCTTCCTATTTAGGTAGGGATAAAAATAAGCACAGTAATATGTGGGTTATGCCCACGCTGGACAGGCCACCCCAGCGGCGGGTGATCGTGGCAATGGCCTGCTTTTAAAACAACAACCATGTTGGGTACGGGTGCTTCGACTTCGTTCAGCCAACCTGCTTCAGCTTTTCTTGGCGGCGGGGTTATAAAAGCCGTTCGCTGAGCGAAGCCGAAGGGAGGGCAATGCCGCCTAAGCTTTCAGCAATCCCCGCAACAAAGCTTCTTGCATCAAGCCAATGCGTGCCTGAATGTCCGCCCATTGCATCCAAACCTCATTGCCTAGGGCAATTTCTAACGAACAAACGCCGTGTACACCGGCCCACAAGGTCTGGGCAATCAGTTCGCTGTCCTGCAAATCTTCCCTGAACACCCCTGCATCAAATGCCGTCTGCACAACCTGCTGCAATTGCGCGTAGGCATCTTGCTCGGTGTTGCCCTGTTCAATTTGGGTGATTTCCATATTGGTGGGGGTTTTGGGGGTCATAAACATAAACCGGTAATGGTTGGGGTGTTGCAAGGCGAACTGGGCATAGCCTTGGCACAGGGCGCGGATGCGTGCGATAGGGTCGGGTATTTGCATAATCGCCCGCATTCCTGAAGCCAATGCCAGAAAATCGGCATCGCACAAGGCTTGCAGCAAGGCTTCCTTGTCAGTGAAGTAGTTATACAAAGTGGTGGCGGAATAGCCGATTTGTTTGGCAATTTCGCGCATCGACACTGAGCCGATACCGCGTTCGACAAACAAGCAGCGGGCGGCATCAAGGATCAGTAGGCGCAATTGCTCGCGGTCTTGGGGTGATTTTATTTTTGGTGGCATGGTGTGCGTTGGTTAAAATAACAGCATTAACTTAACACCGTTATTTTATTTTGCAAGGCACTTTTCGTAAACGCACTATTTACTGGGAAAATGATAATTTATCGCATTTTTAGATATTGAATTCTAATTTTAACATTTTATTAGTCATTTATTTGTGGGTAAACTGACCCCAATCGCTTAGTGACGGCATTAATGGAATGCAGCCTGATACCCGGTGACGGTACGGGCAATGACCGTCTATGGATGGTTACAATAATAATTTATAAGGAAAACACATGGCACATTGGTACGCTGACAACTCCCAAACCATTGGCAATACCCCATTAGTCCGTTTGAACCGCATTACCGAAGGCTTGCCCGCAACGGTGCTGGCTAAAATAGAAGGCCGCAATCCGGCCTATTCGGTCAAGTGCCGGATTGGTGTGGCTATGATCAATGACGCGCAACAACGCGGTTTGCTCGATAGGGGCGAAGAACTTATAGAAGCCACCAGCGGCAATACCGGCATAGCTTTGGCTTTTGTGGCTGCAGCGCGGGGCATTCCGCTAACCTTGACCATGCCGGAAACCATGAGCCTGGAGCGGCGCAAATTATTGGCAACCTATGGGGCCAAATTGATCCTGACGGAAGGGGCGAAAGGCATGGCGGGGGCAGTTGCCAAAGCGGAAGCAATTGCCGCTTCCGATCCTAGCCGGTATGTGTTACTGCAACAGTTCAAAAACCCTGCCAACCCCTTGATTCATGAGCAGACCACAGGCCCAGAAATTTGGCGCGACACCGATGGTGCGGTGGATATTTTGGTTTCCGGTGTGGGGACGGGTGGCACCATCACCGGCGTGTCACGCCATATCAAGCAGGAAAAGGGCAAACCGATCATTGCGATTGCCGTTGAGCCGGAAGCCAGCCCGGTATTGACGCAAACCCGCGCAGGCCAAGCGATAAAACCGGCACCGCACAAAATTCAGGGGATAGGCGCGGGGTTTGTGCCCGATGTTTTGGATTTGTCACTGGTTGATCTGATTGAGCAAGTCAGTAATGAAGAGGCCATTTATTTCGCACGGCGGCTGGCACAAGAAGAAGGCATCTTGTCGGGCATTTCTTGTGGTGCAGCGGCGGCAGTGGCGGTGCGTGTCGCCAAACGCCCGGAATATGCCGGTAAAACTATTGTGGTTATCTTGCCGGACTCGGGCGAACGTTATCTTAGCTCCGCTTTGTTTGAGGGGCTGTTTGATAGCCAAGGAGTTGCCCAAGCACTGGCACAAGGGGTTACGCCATGAGTGTGGTCACTGATGATAATAATTGGGGCATCCTGCCGCTGGTTGCCGAATTGCGCGGCTTACGCCTGCAATCCTTGCAAAACCGCCAACGCTTGCAACATCCGCCCAAACTGCCTGCAAAAAAAATACTCCGTGATATTGTCGATAATCTGGCAGCGGTGTTATTCCCCAACCGCTTAGGTTTGCCAGATATTAATGACGAGGGCATTGATTATTTTGTCGGGCACACGCTGGACAGCGTGATGCGCCAATTGAACCAGCAAATTGGTTTGGAATTGCAATTTTACGCCCAACAGCAAGGGCTGGCCCAAGACAGCCAACCGCAATCAGTGCAGATTACCCGTGCTTTCGCTGCCACCTTACCTTCTATCAGATTATTGATTGACAGCGATATCCAAGCCGCTTATGAAGGCGATCCGGCTGCCCACTCCGCTGATGAAGTGCTGATTTGCTACCCGGGCATCTACGCAGTCATCCATCACCGTATTGCCCATCAACTGTATCGGCTAGGCGCCCCTTTGGTGGCGCGGGTGATTGCCGAATTGGCCCACTCAGCCACCGGTATCGACATCCACCCGGGCGCACAAATCGCCGACAGCTTTTTTATTGACCACGGCACTGGCGTGGTGATCGGCGAAACCGCTGAGATTGGTCGGCATGTGCGTTTGTATCAGGCCGTCACCTTAGGTGCCAAACGCTTCGACAAAGATGACAACGGCATTTTGATCAAAGGCAGCAGCCGCCATCCGATTGTTGAAGACAGGGTGGTGATTTATGCCGGTGCCACCTTATTGGGCCGTATCACCATAGGCCATGACTCGACTATCGGCGGCAATGTCTGGCTGACCCACAGTGTGCCGCCCAACAGCTTTATCAGCCAAGCCCAAGTACGTAGCTAGCTGATTAATCCAACCGTACCCCGCCACTTTATTATAGGAGCGTATCCTCACGGCACTGTAGCGACCGTAGCAAACACTTAACAAACAATCTGTTATCCAATACCACAACAACCTTCACCTGAACCATTCACCGAGGAAACATAACCATGTCTGACACTACTGATATCCACCAAGCCCATACTGCATTAGGCGATGTCGCTGCGCGTACCTTATCGAACGCCACCAAAACAATCCCCATGATGGGCACCATCACGCCGCGCTGGTTAGTCCATTTGTTGCAATGGATACCTGTCGAGGCGGGCATTTACCGAGTCAACAAAGTCAAAAGCGAAACCAGTATTGCCGTTGATTGCTCCAGCCTTGATGAAAAAGTGCTGCCGCAAACCTACGTTGATTACGAAGAATGGGGCCGTGAATACCGTTTGAATGCGGTAAACACCGTACTGGATGTGCATACCCGCGTTGCCGACTTGTACAGCAGCCCGCATAACCAAATAGAACAACAATTGCGTTTGACCATTGAAACCGTTAAAGAACGCCAAGAAAGCGAATTGATCAACAATGCCGAATACGGCCTGCTGAACAATGTTGCCCCTACCCAAAAAGTGCAGCCACGCACTGGCGCGCCAACACCTGATGATCTGGACGAATTGATCTCCCGTGTCTGGAAAGAGCCCGGCTTTTTCTTGGCACATCCTTTGGCTATTGCAGCATTTGGCCGCGAATGTACCCGTCGCGGCGTGCCGCCGGCCATTATTTCCTTGTTTGGCTCACAGTTCCTGAGCTGGCGCGGCCTGCCCATCATCCCTACCGACAAACTGAAAATCGTCAACGGTAAAAGCAATATTTTACTGCTGCGCACTGGCGAAAGCCGTCAAGGTGTGGTTGGCCTGTACCAGCCTAACCTGACCGATGAATTGAGCATGGGCTTGTCAGTACGTTTCATGGGCATTAACCATCGGGCGATTGCCTCTTATCTGATCTCGCTGTATTGCTCGTTGGCAGTATTGACGGACGATGCATTGGGCGTGCTGGAAAACGTCGAAGTGGGCAAATACCATGAGTACAAATAACCCCCATTTATTTGGCTTGGCGCAACAAGCGCTGGCGGGCGGCAACCCTTCAGGGTTGTCCGGCCTGCCGGATATTGGCGAATTGAACAAATTGGCCAATCTGTTGTTTTCGGCATTGCCGGAAAGCAATACCCTAACAGATACCCTACCACCTTCGGCGGTAGCCGCGCCATCCGTGGCTGCCATACCGGAACGCATTGCCACCTTACCGACCAGTAATGACTTGGCATTGTCAGCGTTTGCCAGACAACCCCATAGCAGTCCCGACCTTGCTGGACTGGGTCGGTCAGCAGGGGGCTTAGGTGCAGTCCCTTTGCAACAACCGGATATTGGCGCCCCATCATTCTATTTTTTGGATGGACGCGCTGCATCCGGCAGCAACCCGCAATTGCCGGGACTCAGGTTAGTGCAGCCTAGTTTGGATGTCCATGCCGTGCGCCGTGATTTTCCTATCTTGCAAGAGCGCGTCAATGGCTATCCTCTGGCGTGGCTGGATAACGCTGCCACCACCCAAAAACCGCAAGCGGTGATTGACCGGATTGCGGCGTTTTACCAACACGAAAACTCCAACATCCACCGTGCCGCGCATGAACTGGCGGCACGCGCCACTGATGCGTATGAAAATGCCCGGGATATTGTCGGTCGTTTTATCAATGCCGCTTCTTCCAATGAAATCGTGTTTGTCCGTGGTTCCACGGAGGCCATTAATCTGGTCGCCAAAAGCTGGGGTGCACAATCGCTGCGCGAAGGTGATGAGATCATCATCACTTGGCTGGAGCATCATGCCAATATTGTGCCTTGGCAACAATTATGTGCTGAAACAGGTGCTGTGCTGCGGGTGATTCCAGTGGATGATGATGGTCAAGTGCTTTTGGCGGACTATCAAAAATTGCTCAACAGCCGCACCAAGCTGGTGTCATTCACCCATGTGTCCAATGCCCTTGGCACCATCACCCCTGCCCAGGAAATAATTGCTATGGCGCATCGGGTCGGCGCGAAGGTTTTGCTGGATGCCGCGCAATCAGTCTCACATTTGCGGATTGATGTGCAAAGCTTGGATTGCGACTGGTTGGTATTTTCTGGCCATAAAATCTTCGGCCCGACCGGTATAGGCGTGTTGTACGGCAAGGCCGACCTGCTGGAAGCCACTGCCCCTTGGCAAGGTGGCGGTAATATGATTGAAGATGTCACCTTTGAAAAAACCACCTATCAACCGGCCCCTGCCAAGTTTGAAGCGGGTACTGGCAACATAGCGGATGCGGTGGGTTTGGGGGCTGCACTCAATTATGTGAGCAAGCTCGGCATTGAAAATATTGCCCATTATGAACACGAATTGTTGCTATATGCCATCCACGCCCTACAGGCCATTCCTGGGCTGACGCTGATTGGCACTGCCGCTGACAAAACTAGTGTGTTGTCGTTCGTGCTGGCTGGGTATAGTACACAAGATGTCGGCGAAGCCTTAAACAAGGCGGGTATAGCGGTCCGTTCCGGCCATCACTGCGCCCAGCCCATCCTGCGCCGGTTCGGGCTGGAAAGCACTGTGCGGCCTTCGCTAGCCTTTTATAACACCCATGACGAAATAGATCGTCTGGTGGGTGTGGTGAAGCATTTGCAATGCAACAAAAAAATCTTTTAAGCATCTTTGTGGTTAAACGGCTTTGCCCAGTGCAGTTCTAGCCGTTTAATATTGATGATGGACACCTTCTCTTGATATTGCCTGATAAGCCGCTTTATCAATCTGGCAATAGGGGCGGGAGGTGTCTATCCGATATTGGCAAACCCATAACCAATTTGCCACGCTATTTTTTAAACAAAGTGACCAAATGGGCTTGGTCATCAATATTTATCCGGTAACGCCCCAACAGGCTCATGCCCAGCAAGCCGTTGCCGGACAACTGCTTGTCGCCAATAAAAGCCACCTCAATATTGTCCATCGTTTCACCAGCCATTTTAATTTGCTGCAACACCCCCACTTTTGCGGCAACCATTCCATTGGCGGTCTGCATTTTAGCGGCGGTCAAGGTGCCGGGGTCAATGCCCAGTCCGGCAACCATCGACTCCGGCAAAACCACCAAATCTGCACCTGTATCAATAATCAAATCGGTGTTTTGCCACACCCTGCCATCACCGGACAACATCACCGCCACCAGTAGATGATTGCCTTCCCTATGGGTAGGCAACACAATACGCGTGTCAGTTTGCGGTTGTTTTTTATTGATGATCACCACGCGCGCTATCCGGCCTTTCGTGTCACGGCTGATAACATGGTTGAACGAGGCCAGCAGTTGTTGTAGTTGTTGCTCGGGGTTGCCATAGGCCATTTGCTTGGGTTCGTTTTGGATACGTTCCCAGCCGATGATCTCAATGTTAAGCTGCTGTTGCAAAACCGTCATTTGCCCAAACAAACCTTTGCTACCGTCGTCGTCTTGGGCATAGCTGGGCAGGCCAAGGGCCTGCCCAGCCAGCAGTAAACACCAGCAAGCCGCCGCGCCAAGCCATTTGCTGGAGCGTACTGCGTAAACTAAGCTGTTAACCGACATATTGGCTCCTATTTAAGCCCGCGCACAAACCCAAACTTCCACCCGACCGGCACCGGCCTGTTTTAACGCCAACGCCAATTCCTGCACGGTAGAGCCTGTGGTCATAATATCATCCAAAATGGCGACTGTTTCGCCTTGCAAGGGGCGGCGCACTACAAAGGCATTTTTAATGTTTTGGCGGCGTTCTTTGGCGGATAAATGTTTTTGCCCGGGCGTGTCGCGCTGGCGTACACAGAGGTTTAAAGCCAACGGGATGTGCAGCTGTTTGGCAACGGTTTTGGCAATTTCTATTGACTGGTTAAAGCCGCGCTGGCGGTAACGCTTGTTATGCAAGGGCATAGGCAGCAACAGTGCTGGCTTGGGGCGGGATTGTAGATGCACCGCCAGCAACATGCCTAACAGACGGGCATGTTTATAGTGGGCGGCAAATTTTAACCCCGCCAACAAATGGCGAATGCTCCCCTGATACATAAAAGGCGCGTAGACCTGATCGTAAGCGGGCGGGTTGCCCAAGCATCGCCCGCACAGCAGTGGCTCGCCTGAAACATCCGGCAGGTATAGCCCGCATTGTACGCAACAAGGGCTATTTCTGGGCAAATGGCCATAACAAACCTCGCAAATGTCATAACCCGCCATACCGCTATGCCCACATAATATGCAAGTAGGCGGCAGCAGGTAATGCTGTATAATATCAAGCCAGTTGTTTACCATTTCATAATTCTAAGTTGATAAGTGGGGTGCCGATTTAAAACGGCCCGTTGTCCAATCCGCACTGATCGACCACTATAGCCGGAGTAGCCCCGCATGTCTGCATTACGTCACAATTGGCAACTTGCCGAAGTCCAAAACCTGTTTGCTTTGCCATTTAATGACCTGATTTTTAAGGCACAAAGCATCCATCGTGAAAATTTTGATGCTAACGAGGTGCAAATCAGCAGCCTACTCAGCATCAAAACCGGTGCCTGTTCGGAAGATTGCGGCTATTGCCCACAAAGCGCGCGCTATGATTCCGGCCTGACCCCTGAAGCATTGATGCCTATTGATAAAGTGCTGCAAGCCGCACAACAGGCCAAAGACCAAGGCGCGTCACGTTTTTGCATGGGGGCTGCATGGCGGCAACCGAAAGACCGCGATATTGAGCGCGTGGTGGAAATGGTGCAGGGGGTCAAGGCATTGGGCATGGAGACCTGCGTCACCCTCGGTATGTTGACCGATGCCCAAACCCTTCGTTTAAAAGAAGGCGGCTTGGATTATTACAACCACAATTTGGACACCTCGGAAGATTATTATTCCGAAGTGATCACCACCCGCACCTACCAAGACCGCCTGGATACCTTGGGGCGGGTGCGCGATGCCGGTATCAATGTCTGCTGCGGCGGCATTGTCGGCATGGGCGAAGGTGAACAAGACCGCGCCAAGCTGTTGCTGGAACTGGCCAACTTGCCCAAACACCCGGAAAGCGTACCGATCAACATGTTGGTGCAAGTGGAAGGCACGCCCCTGATGGGCATCGAACCGCTAGACCCCTTGGTGTTTGTCCGTACCATTGCCGTGGCTCGTATTATGATGCCCGCCTCGCGGGTGCGTTTGTCGGCAGGCCGCAAAGACATGAGTGATGAAATGCAGGCGCTGTGCTTTTTGGCGGGTGCCAATTCTATTTTTTATGGCGATAAGCTGTTGACCACTGACAATCCTATGACTAATCATGATGTGGCTTTGTTTGGGCGCTTAGGTTTGCATTCCGGCGGGTCGAGTTATGCAGCAGCGGGTGTGCAGGGGTAGTCGCTGGTGAAGCCAGGCTTTACTGGCAATAGTCAAGATTTTGGGTACAATTTTTCAGGCCTGCCAAATAAATAACTTGCTTGTATTATAAATCCAGCGCTATAATAATGTCCTATTTTTTTGGTAGGTGCGCCAAGTAATTTTTAGTTGGTTTGTAAGAATATTCATGGACGGATTCTTGTTCTTGTTCTGTTTTTTTTAGTTAGGTGATGTCATGAAATTTTTTAAAACTCTTCCAGTAGTAACTGCGGCTATGCTGGCTTCTAATGTTTATGCGGCGGGCGGGTCGTCTACTGATCCTGCTTTGGTTGTCACTTATGCCGAGGCGCCTGGTCAAGAAACCAGCTCCCTCCAAGGCACTCAGGTGGAATCATTTAATAACCTGAATGTAGGGTCAGGCGAAAAGCTGACTAACGTGGCGTGGGACTCCAGCACTGGCGCACCAATTGGCACATTCGACCAGCTTTATGTTGTTCCTGCCAACGTCTATGGTGGTGCTGGCGGCACCGGCAACTATCAGGTTGAATCTAACCCCGCTTATGGCGGTGCCGTAGGCGGTCATAATGCAGTTGAGACTTCCACTCTGACACTGAACTCATCGGCCTCGTACTTTGGCATGTGGTGGTCAGCCGGTGATAGCTTCAACGATTTGACTTTCTACAATCATGGCGTGCAAGTAGGCGAGTTTACTACCCAGTCGCTGATGAATCCATTGCCCAGTTCATACTACGGCAATCCATCAGGCCCTTGGAAAGGTGGCGACTCGTGGGAACCGTTCGGATTCATTAACTTCTATGGTGTCAATGGTACAACATTTGATAAGGTTGTGCTGTCTGATAGTGCTGGCACTGGCTTTGAGGCAGACAATTTCACTGTGCGCGACCAAGCGTGGGGTGCTTTAGCCGGTGAGACTGGTAACGTCCCCGGCGTGCAAGTTGCGGACATCCCGACACCTGCAGCTGCAGTTGATGCGCCTGCTGCTTTTGGCGGCGGCGGTATTGGTATACAGGGTGCTGGTGCTATACCTAGTGCGCCAGAGCTGGATGCTAGTGGCATGGGCATAAGTTTAGGTTTACTGTCCGCGTTAATGTTCCTTGCCTCAGAGCGCAAACGTAAGTCAGTATAAATTAAGGGACGCGCTGGCACTGTGTTATGGTGATTTCCGATTGTTATTTGTGTGTTACTGAAATCAACAACGGTTAGCATTAGTTAGGGGTAGTGGGTTTAATCTGTAATTTGTCATAGCATAGTAACTTATGACATTGCGCTGAGAGACCACCTGCCCAACTTGCGGGGGAAACCCAATCACCAAGCCGAGGCGCAGCGCGTTCAGTTAGCTGACAAACGACTTTTTCAAGCCCTTGCTTTGGGTGCGGGTACATGTGAGCTTTGTCCTCAGTTAGGGGCTTGTGCAGGCCAACGGTCATCCTCGGCAGCACATCGCATTAGTCCACATTCGTGGCGCAAGGTAGCTCGTATGCAGCCGTAGCGGAATACGGGGCAACCGTGCAAAGCCACGATACCCCAGATTCCGCTTCTCTCCATCCAAGCTAATGGGCTGATTGCGAACCCGCAAGGCCAACAAGCTCAATACTAAAAAGCCAACTGACAGCGCATTAATTTGACTGGCTTGTTGGACTCAGCAATACGACAAAAGCTGAACTGCTATCTACCAAGCTAGGAGTTAGCTATGCACCTCTTAATCACCGCAACCTAAGCCTGATTTTGCTGGGATTAGCTTTGCCGTGGGGCAGGCTAAAACAGTGACAACCGAACCTTCCACACGATACCAAACCAAGAACGGCCTGTGCAATACGGCACGCCGGATATTGTGATACACGATTGGATAGATGAGCGGTGTTTTAGCGAGCCTGTCAAAAACTGTGCTTAGCTCTTGGTGAAATTTGGATGCCAACCCCGCCTGCTGCTTTTCGTACCATAACTGAGCCTCAGCCACATCAAGCTCCGCTGCACGGCGGACATAAACCGTGAAACCCAAGGCAAATTGCTGCTTAAGATGCGCCTGAACCTCAGGCTAAGGATTTTGATCATCAGGCTAGTTTGCATGGCATCACCGGACAGTTTTTAAGTCATTCAACTACTTAAGCTTAGTAAGAATGGCTGTCACCCCCATTTTTTGAATTGTCCTTATGACCCAAAACTCAGAAGATACCTCCTTGCCTCAACTTTCGGCCCAACGCCATAATCCTTTACACGGCATCACTTTGCAGACAATTGTAACCGAGCTGGTTGCCCATTACGGTTGGGAGGCATTGGCGCAACGGATTCCGATACGCTGTTTTAGCACAGACCCCAGCGTTACCTCCAGCCTAAAATTTTTGCGCAAAACGCCGTGGGCGCGTGACAAAGTGGAAGGGCTTTATAGTTTTATGCAGCGTGAACGCAAACGCAGGGGAGTAAGCGAATAACGGCATTCCGCACACTCAGTTCAAAGTGCCACTGGATTGTTGCAGCAACAACGTGACAGCAGCGGCCTGGGCAACTATACCCAGTTTTTCAAAAATATGTTCCAAGTGTTTGTTCGCTGTTCTAGGGCTGGTATCGAAAATCATGCTAATTTCCTTATTGGTTTTACCGGGCGAAATCCACATTAAAATTTCTGCTTCCCGCAGCGTCAGCCCCAGAGAGCATCTTAATGCTTCCAAGTCCCATTCGCTTGCCGTAGGTTTTGCGTTGGTGATGTTGGCAAAGGCACGCCGGATTGTGTCGCCGCTGTTGCAATACCCTCTGGGGCATAAATGCGGGCAAGCGGCACCGTCCGCCCAGCGCAACTGCCGGATGGTGGCCTAACAGGGGGCTTCGCTGATGAGTTGTCTTATGGTTATGATTGATGTGTTCCAGTCCATTCTATCAAAACACCCTGAAACCTATATAGAGCCTTTATTTTAATGGCGAAATGCTGGCTAATGGTAAAGCCGAACAGCGTGCCGCCTTAGGATTCGGTTATGTGCCGCAAGGCAGGGGACGTGGCACTCCCGTACCGCTATCCGAAACCAACCCAAATGCCTTAGGCGAAATGCATGAGGCCATCCACAAAATTTCCCAAGATATGGGCGTAACAGTCCTTGCTGGTCGAACAAAAATTCAAAGTTGCCGACCATTTTTGTATCATGGATAGAGGTCGTATTGTCACCAGCGGCGCTACGGACAAGTTAAGCGAAGGCATGATTAAGCAATACCTGACAGTTTGATGGTTGGCGCATTGGTTTGCCATTCAGTGATGCGCCAGTGGGCAAAACATAAAAATTGTTAGGTGTAAAAGTTCCCCAGCGTGTACCCTAAGATTGGCACAATCGATTAACGGCCGTTATATTATTTCTGGCATTACCTTAATAAAGGCAACGAGGACTACAATGAAAATCATAGCTTCTATTTTAGCAATACTTTTAACGCTTTCACCTCTTGCGGCCTTCGCCCATACCGGCTTGGGTACAGTCCATGATTTTTCGCAGGGTGTTGTGCATCCGCTGATTGGCATTGACCATCTGTTAGTGATGCTCGCTGTGGGGTTATGGGCGGCACTGCGCGGTGGCAAATCGTTATGGCTATTACCCATAACGTTTTTAACGGCAATGGTTGCTGGTGCTGTATTGGCTGCGTTAGGTATCACCATTACAGCGGCAGAAAGCTGGGTGGCCGGTTCGGTTATGGTGGCGGGTGTGTTAGTAGGACGCAATGTCCGCACGCCATTGCCTTGGGCATTGGCTATAGTGGCACTGTTAGCAGTAATCCATGGTTATGTCCATGCCTTGGAGCTGCACCAAGATGCCAATGCCATGGCTTATGCCGCTGGTTTTCTCCTGACCACAGCTTTGTTGCAGGGACTGGCTATTGCTGTGTCAGTGTTTGCCGCAAGCCGATTAAAAATACTGGCGGCGGCATTAGGGGTGTGTTGTACAGTGGTGGGGACAGGTTTGCTGCTAATGGCATAACACCCATATAGTAACGCGTTAACAAATAATGAGAAATCCCCCAGCTTTGCCGGGGGTATTTACTAAAAATTTAGCCATCTAACTGTAAATGTTCGCATTTATTAACAAGGCTAAACACTAAATGCGAGCCATTACATTTAACTTCCTGTATCCCTTCTTGCATCGACTGCTTTTGCACCCGACTGGTCTCTACCTAACATCTGTTATGTGATTAGCCAATGGCTACATTATAACTAGGATTGCGCTTCAGAGTTGAATCCACCAAGACTTAAAAGCGGTGACTTGTTATAGTCCGATATTTTCGATATTTTACCGATGACGCATGAACAACTTTTACAAGGACTCCCATGAGTGCGTTAACGCTGAGATTGCCCGATCAAAAACATCAACCCCAGAAAGAACAGGCAAAAAGCAAAGGCATGACAGCAAAACATTTACTGGATGAAGTCACCGCGCTTATTTTGGCTGAATTTGATTTAAAAACACAATTCGTCCGTGTCCAACGGGCGCTGGATAAAACGCAACGTGGCCTGGAATTGCTGGAAAAAGCCAACAAATTAACGTGTTAATCGGCCCGCCACAAAAATCAAGCTCTTTTCAGCTCATTGACCAGCATGGTCGCGCCAATGACCGCCGCCGGGGCAATGATAATGTTGACCACCGGTAGGCTGGAACCCAGTGCTGCCAAGCCGCCAAAACTGAGCGCCCCCCAGCGGATGCTTTGCGCCAGTTGTTTTTGTTCGGCAAACAGAATGCCTTCGTTTTCCAACGGGTAAGCCAGATATTCCAAAGCCATGCCCCACGCGCCAAAAAGCCCCCACAGCAACGGTGCCAACACGTTAAGCCCTGGTATTACAGACAACAACACTAGCGGCAATGCCCAGCGGGCAAAATAAGCGGTACGTTTTAACTCCGCACCCAGCGCATGAAGTAACGGCGGTTCAATGGCTGCAATTGTTTGTCCACTCAGCAATGCTTGGGTTTTTAAGGCCAGTTTGCCATAAAAAGGTGCGGCGATCAGATTGGCCAGTAGGGTAAAAGTAAAAAAACCGACCACAAAAAAACTGATGAAAAATAACGGCCACAGCAACCAGTCCAGCCAATGCAGCCAGTCCGGGATAAATTGGGCAATCAGTTGGTTGACATAGTAATAACCCAAGACCAATGCGGCACTGTATAGCACAAAGTTAATCAGCACCGGAATCAGGATAAAAGCCCGCAATTCAGGCTTGTTCAACCAGTGCAGGCCCTTAACCATGAACCCCGCTGCCAGCAAAGGGTTATTGGCTTTTTTGTCGAATATCATTGTAAATCTCCCATGCTTTGTTCGGTAGGGTTAAACACCACGCCCCGTTCGGTGACAAGGGCAGAAATGAGGGCGGCAGGGGTCATGTCAAAAACCGGATTCCAAGCGCCCACCAGCGAACCGGCTTCAAGATAAGGGGCCGGTAGCAATTCATTGGGGTCGCGTTCTTCAATGGCAATGTGCTGGCCATTGGCTATAGACCAATCAATCGTTGAAGTCGGCGCCACCACCATAAAATTGACCCCGTGCTGTTTGGCCAATACCGCCAGTGAATAAGTGCCTATTTTATTGGCGGTGTCGCCATTGGCGGCAATGCGGTCAGCACCGACCACCACCCAGTCAATAGCACCGGAGCGCATCAACCAAGCCGCCGCCGAATCGGCAATCAAGGTGGTGGCGATGCCGTCTTGAGCCAATTCCCAAACGGTCAACCGCGCCCCTTGTAACCACGGGCGGGTTTCCCCGGCAAACACTTTTAGCGGGCCGCGCCGATAAGCGCTGCGGATAACGCCTAATGCTGTACCAATGCCGCCAGTTGCCAAGGCTCCGGTATTGCAATGGGTCAGTACACCTTTCGCGCCGCGCAACAAATCCGCACCCACTTCGCCCATGAGCTGGTTGGCGGTAATGTCATCGGCATGGATTTGCTCGGCACACGCGGCAATCTCGGTGACAGGATTAAGCAGAGGCTGGCTCAGCAAGTTTTTCATCCGCTCTAATGCCCAGAACAAATTGACCGCTGTCGGGCGGGATTGCGCCAACCTATCAATATCATCACTAACGGCTTGCCGCCAGCCGTCTGGATTGGCGGCAACATGTAGCCGAGCCGACAAGGCCACGCCATAAGCGGCGGCAATGCCAATGGCAGGGGCGCCGCGTACGCGCATGGAGGCAATGGCCTGGAACACGCCCGCCGCATCGTGGTAATCGTCATAAGCGATAGTGTGCGGCAATTGCCGCTGGTCTAACACGCGTAAGGTGTCGCCTGTCCATTGCAGGGCTTGTACCGCTAATTGCTTGTGCTGAGTCATGAGATGTAAAAATCCACCGTTAAAAAGCTATAATTCCAAAACAAAATCAGGCAACATTGCCGATTCTTAAGAATCCGGCCAACAGCATAGGAAAAATTATGACCCCTGTCGATACCGTCATCCACGCCCGTTGGATTATACCCGTTGAACCGGCATCCGTAACCCTAGAAAACCACGCTTTAGCCATCAAAAACGGCCGGATTGTTGATCTATTGCCCAGTGCCGATGCCGGCGCCCGTTACCATGCCTACCATACCGAACACCTGCCCGACCATGCTTTGTTGCCGGGTCTGGTCAATTGCCATACCCATGCCGCCATGAACCTAATGCGCGGCATTGCTGACGATTTGCCGTTGATGGAATGGTTGCAAGGGCATATCTGGCCTTTGGAACAACATTGGATGGGCGAAAGCTTTGTTAAAGACGGCACTGACTTGGCGATTGCCGAAATGCTGTGCGGTGGCACCACCTGTTTTAACGATATGTACTTTTTCCCCAACATCACCGCCCAACAAGCACTACAAAGCGGCATCCGCGCCTGCGTTGGCTTTGTGGTGATTGACTTTCCTAGCGTCTGGGCGGAAAGCAGCGACGATTATTTGCATAAGGGCTTGGCTTTGTACGATGCCCTGCACGGGCAACCATTAATCACCAGCAGCTTCGCACCCCATGCACCGTACACGGTATCCGACGAACCCTTGCAAAAAATCCGTGGTTACGCCCATGAACGGAACATTCCCATCAACATGCACGTCCATGAGACCCTGTTTGAGGTAGAACAAGCCGCGCAACATACCGGCAAACGGCCGTTGCAGCGTTTGCACGAACTGGGCTTGTTGTCACCCTCTTTTATCGCCGTACACATGGTGCATTTGACCGATGCCGAAATTGCCTTGGTGGCGGAGCAAGGGGCGCATATTGTCCATTGTCCCGAATCTAACTTAAAGCTGGCAAGCGGTTTTTGCCGGGTTGCCGATTGCATTGCTGCGGGCATTAATGTGGCTTTAGGCACCGATGGTGCCGCCAGCAACAACGATCTGGATATGTTCGGCGAAATGCGCACCGCTGCCTTGCTGGCCAAGGCTGTTGCCAATGATGCCGGGGCCGTACCCGCCATGACGGCATTGCGTATGGCGACCATTAACGGCGCAAAAGCCTTAGGATTAGATAACGAAATCGGCTCGTTAGAGGTGGGCAAGGCCGCCGATGTGGTAGCCGTTGACCTATCTGCATTGGAAACCCTGCCGCTGTTTAACCCTATATCGCAAATTGTTTATGCAGCCAGCCGTCAGCAAGTCACCGATGTTTGGGTGGCGGGCCAACAACTTCTGAACAAACGGCAATTGACCACGCTCGACAGCGAAGCACTTAAAACCCGCGTTGCTGACTGGCAACAGCGCTTGTCAGGTGTGCGGTAAGCCAGTGCCAATAGATTTTCTAATCATAGGCCAAGGCTTGGCGGGTAGCCTATTGGCTTGGGAGTTGTTTAGGCGCGGTTGCAAAATAATGCTTGTTGATAACGGGCAAGAAAACGCCTCGCAAGTGGCGGCAGGCCTGATCAATCCAATCACTGGAATGCGCTGGGTAAAATCGGCCGATATTGACTACTTGCTACCGGCGGCCGTTGGTTGTTATGCAGCTTTGGCAGCGCAATTTGGGCAGGTTTTTTATATTGAAAAACCCATGCTAAGAATTTTCCAAACGGTGCAAGAGGCGCACTACTGCCAAAAACGCCAGCAAGACCCAGATTACCTTGCCTATTGGCAAGCACCGCACAGCAACGCACCAGCACCCTTTGCCAGCTCCTTTGGCACTGTGCTACAAAAACAGACGGGCTATTTAAATACCCAAGCGCTATTGACCTGCCTAAAGGATTTTTTTATTGCCCAGGGTTGTTATCGGCAAGTGGCGGTTGATTATCAGACAATCAGCTTGGCCCCCGTGCTTCATTGGCAAGACCTAAGCCCGCAACGCATCATTTTCTGCGAAGGCTTTCAGGCGATATATAACCCATGGTTTGCTTGGCTACCGTTCCAACTCGTCAAAGGCGAAATCTTGACCATGCGGTACACCTCCTCATTGCCCGACCTTATCATCAATAAAGGCCACTGGCTATTGCCGACCCTCCCCGACCAATTCCGCTTAGGCGCGACTTTTGACCGGCAAAACCTGAATGCCCAGCCAACTAAGGAGGGCGAACAGGTGTTGC
>CAJAWH010000030.1 GCA_903945605.1 uncultured Methylococcaceae bacterium
CCACCAGGCTTCGTCAGTGTAGAGGATGTGGTTTTCGTTGGCAACGAGCGTTTTCAGCAAATCATATGTTTTTTGGTAGCCTTCAGCGTTCCATTTATCGCCCGTGGAAAAATCGCCCGTGCCTTTGTAGCCGGTGGTGTTGTAGTAAGGGGGGTCTACCAACGATAGCACGTGCTTGCCCTTAATGCCTTTGCTGGCGACTGTGTCGTAACTGCTTGCGGCTGGCAGGTATTCATAACTTCCGCCACGCTTTTTGAATACTTGCGCCTGTTTGTGCGCTGCGGCCATTTCGGTGATGGCTTTGGCCAAAAACTTATCGGCAACCGTGCCGTCTGGCAGCACCATGTTTGAGGGTTCGTGTATTTTTAAGCTCCGGTTGTTGAAGGCGAGGTCGCCCAGTGCCGATAGTAAAACTTTGCCTTCTTCGGATAACTTGTGCGCGCCTGATGTCTGTACTCTAATTCTAACAGCATCATTTTTAATCTCACCCATACCCGCCAGCGCGTCAGCGATATCCGCCAATGCGGATGGCGACACGATGGGTTTTGACTTTTGCACATCAACACCATCTTCCTTAACCGTGACCTTGTTGAGCCTGAACTCTTCCAGCAGTTTACGGTACACGTCCAATGCGCCGGTGCGCTTCAAATCCTCATAAAACTTGTCTCCCCTTTCATGCATCCATTCGATGCGCTTGATGCGCAGCGGGTTCATATCGCCTATGCGGATGGTTTTCACGTTGGGCAGCACTGCGTTCGCCAATGACGTGCTCCACATGCCGCCGCCACCAAACCAATCATCAATATGGGTAATGTCCAGCCTATGGGCAAGTGCATCCAGTGCATTGACAGCCATGCTTAACATGGTGCGTTTGTTGCCTTTGAATGTTGGCATTCCCATAGCAATGTCCGAATCCTTATCAAATGCATTTTTCGCTGCAAGTTTGCTACTGTCATTTGCGTCCACGTTGTGAGTGGCATCCGTGTTTATCTTGCCAACATCATTAATATAATTTTTTGCCGAACCATAAATGACAATGACTTCATTCCGCTTTTTGTCAATCCTTGAATAATCTAACAATGACTGGCTTGGAACAAACGTCTTTTCTATGACTTCGCCTTTCGACTTTGCCGCCCAAGCATCGGCTTGTTCTTTGCTTTTTGTCCATAACTGCAATCGACCATCATTTTCATTGTTGGTTTTTACGCGGTACAGCTTTGTTTTTCCTTTCAGGCGTTTCTTTCTTGCTATTTTTATGATTTCATCGGACGGGAAAGACATATTCCCTTTGTTTATAAAATCATTTATCCACGCAACCAGATTTTTTCCTTCAAAAATAGGAAGCCCAAAACGATTACCAACAATGATTTTGGATTTTTCCGTATTCACCAAATAATTGACACGCGCTTTTAATTTTTCTATGGCATCGCCCGTCAAATGGTTTTCCTTTGCCAGCCTATTCAACATCTCACTGGCTTTTAAATGCCCCATGCCAATGAATGTTTCGGCTATAGGATGAGCCAATTTCCTGATAATTTCGCCTATACTATTTTCATCATTATTTTTTGATAGCGTGTTTCCAGTGTGATCGCCATCATTGATTCCGGTGGTTTCTGTTTTGTTTTTTTCAAATGCGTTGATATATTTTAAGGCTTCTCCATTGGCAACAATAACTTCATCCCAATCATGCTCCATTTCTTTTTGTGCATTTTTGCCAAGCATTGATATGTCTATCAGGATTTGATCAGGATTGAATGTTTTTTCAATGAGCTGCCTATCTGAATCTTCAGCCATTTGGCTAGCTATTTCTTTGTCTTTTGTCCACGACTGCAATAATGAGTCAGGCACATTTGTATCATGCGCACGATACAAAGTAATTGGTTTTTTTGGCCTATATTTTATGGCGGATTTTATTATTTCGTCTGAAGGAAAACTGAACTCTCCGGCTTTGTTGCTATCCCCGCCCCATAGCCATATTTTTAACCAAGGTAAAAGATGGCCATGATATATTTTATTCCCAAATCGTTTTTCATTTTTTAATTCACTATTTCCTGTTTTTTCATTCAATGATCCTGGCTTATTTTCAATTATATTTTCTTTTGGCTTAGGTTTTTCGCTATGGTTTACAGCCTTATGTTTATTGATTTCATCAATATGTTCTACGCCAATCACATCACTGGGTTTGGTTGTACCCATTTCACGATATTTTTTGTAAACAGAAATATATGCCCCATGAAACTGCTCTATTTCCAATGATTCGACTGCATCCTTGCCAAACTTTGCGCTAAGCATGTCCAGCACATATTTGGAAGCGTCCTTAAATTGGTAATAACCTTTCATGATGGCGGCTTCCATTAGCTGAGCCAAGATAGGCACCAATTTTGCTTTATTATGCTCAGGAACTGCCTTTAATGAGTTTAAATCCCTTAAATAATCACCAAACTGCGCCATCGCATCATCCCATAATGCATCTGCCTTTTCTTTGCCAGTAAGCTCATGTGGCTTGTCTTGCCCCATAATGACAGGTTCATTATTGGGTTTGCTTTTCGGTTTTATGTCAACTGGCTTGGTTTCCGCGCTTGCCGGTGCATAGGCGGCTTGGAAAACATTGTTTACGGCATCATTAGTGTCAGCAGCTCTTGTGGCGTTTCCGTCCCCTTTATCGCCCTTTTCGTTGCGTACATCCAGTTTATTGCCCCCGAGTGGTTTTTCAACGCCTGTTCCCAGTCCATTATGAATGCCATTGGGCTGTCCGTCCTGAGCGGTTCCGGCATTTTGCCTATCTCCCAAAACATTTTTTCCATGTCCTCCATTGCTTCCTGTTGCTCCTCCGGTGTCATTTCCCGCAACAGTTTCTGCATTTGTTGGCAAGCCGCTTCTATCGCCGTGTACCTCGTGTCGTAACTCATGCTTCAGCTCCTCTGTTGCCGGACAAATTGCCCCGCCTTAAACTTTTTCATCCCCGTTGCTTTCCCAAAACCTAAAACAACACCACCCGTTATTTTAGTTTTTTACAAAAAATTAAAATAGATCACACCGCTATTTCAGCTTGCCTTATCCACAATGCACCCAAGCCACAACCAGCCATGCCAAAACAGCCAAATCTTTAAGCATAGCTCATCACCTTACCATAAAACATCCACATTTATAAGGTGTTAGTTATCAAGTTTGCTTCTTTTAAAGCGGTATTACCGTCAGCAGCATAATACCCTTTCCAGTTGGCACAGCGTTTGGTTACTTATTGATTCTTCACTTCCAGCACTCCACCAACACCGTCCATTTCCGCGCCTCGTCGGCAATATCGGCATTGCTCTTTTCAAAAGAGAACAAGCCGCCGCCTGTTTTGTAAGCCACCTTGTTGGCATCAAGGAAAGCCCTGACGGTTTGCCCGTTGACGGCAAAATTGACGTTTTGCGCTATTTGCCCA
>CAJAWH010000031.1 GCA_903945605.1 uncultured Methylococcaceae bacterium
AAAATCAAATGCTCATGGCTGAATGATAGCCTTTTTATATTTTTTGTTTGTACCATACAGCCTTACCTAGCAACAATTTCGGATACAACATAACAACCCCTTTTTTTGCCAACGCTTTTGAAGTTGGTGTGTTTTCATATTGCAAAAACTGATGGATAGTTTCGATTGAATTTTGTTTTGAATAGTTTTTTATAGACCTTACTAACACATCAACTTTTCTTCCAGAATAACCCTGTATTGATGGATGACGGCCAAATTTTGGATTTTTATAATCCCAATTCCAAATAGTACGGTAAGGGAGATGTTTTTCATTGAATGGATAGAAAAACCAAACATCAAAATCCTTAACTCCATTCATTTTGTCATGGAAATGCATTGCAGCACCTTGACATAGCGCAACAGCTAATGGCTGCTTGATATCATATAAACTCTTCCATTTTATACCCTGGCCAGTTATAAAATACTCATAAAGTCGTTTAACGCTCCCATCATACAATTCTTTGAGATCATTTTTTGTAACTAGCTCAAGTGAACGTTCAATTTCCATTATCATAAAGCAAGTTGGTTGGCGTGTACCCAAGGGCATAAAAGGAACAAAACCCAACAAAACCAAACCATTAATGATTGGTTGTTAATGGGAATTGTGCTTTTGGTGATAATTTTAGCAAGTTCGGTTGTGGCGGCGTCTGTTTTATTGGACAAATAACGGGGACTTATGCATTTTTTGTAGGTGTTAGTCCCTTTTATGCCCTAGGGGGCTACCCCAAACTACGCGCTTTCCGTCAAACCTAGCAGCTAATATATCATACATTCATGCAAAAAAGCCCCGGTTGCAAACACAACCGGGGCTTTTTGTTTTACAGCAGCAAGCTTGAAGCCAAGGGCTTCAAAGCGGCACGATTACATCATGCCGCCCATGCCACCCATACCGCCCATGCCACCCATATCTGGCATTGCAGCGCCTTTTTCGTCGCTTGGTGCATCAGCGATCATGACTTCAGTAGTCAGCATCAGGCCAGCAACAGAAGCCGCGTTTTGCAGCGCGGTGCGGGTCACTTTTGCTGGGTCTAAGATGCCCATTTCAATCATGTCACCGTATACGCCAGTTGCGGCATTGTAGCCGAAGCTGCCAGTGCCTTTTTTGACTTCGTTGAACACTACAGAAGGCTCATCGCCAGCGTTGGCGACGATTTGACGCAGTGGCTCTTCCAATGCGCGACGCAAAATGTTGATACCCACAGTTTGGTCGTGGTTAGCGCCTTCAATGCCTTCCAAGGCTGACAAAGCACGCACCAGAGCAGTACCACCACCCGCCACAACGCCTTCTTCAACCGCTGCACGGGTTGAGTGCAGGGCATCTTCAACGCGGGCTTTTTTCTCTTTCATTTCAATTTCGGTGGCAGCACCGACTTTAATCACGGCAACGCCGCCAGCCAATTTGGCCAGACGTTCTTGCAGTTTTTCTTTGTCGTAGTCAGAAGTCGCTTCATCGGCTTGGGCGCGGATTTGAGCCACGCGGCCTTTGATTTGGTCTTCCAGACCTGCACCATCAATAATAGTGGTGTTTTCTTTGCTGATTTGGACTTTTTTGGCGGTGCCCAGTTGGTCCAGTTCGGCTTTTTCCAGGCTTAAGCCCACTTCTTCAGAAATGACAGTACCGCCAGTCAGTACGGCAATGTCTTCCAACATAGCTTTACGACGGTCACCGAAACCGGGTGCTTTAACTGCACACACTTTCAGGATGCCGCGCATGGTGTTGACCACCAAAGTTGCCAAGGCTTCGCCTTCAACATCTTCAGCAATAATCAATAACGGACGGCCTGATTTGGCAACGCCTTCCAATACTGGCAACAATTCGCGGATGTTGGAGATTTTTTTGTCGTAAATCAGGATCATCGGGTCTTCCAACTCGACGCTCATGTTTTCTTGTTTATTGATGAAGTAAGGTGACAAGTAGCCACGGTCAAACTGCATCCCTTCAACTACATCTAAAGAGTTGTCCAGACCTGAGCCTTCTTCAACGGTGATAACGCCTTCTTTACCGACTTTTTCCATCGCTTCGGCAATGATGTCGCCTACAGAAGCGTCTGAGTTGGCAGAGATAGTGCCTACTTGGGCAATGGCTTTGTTGTCGGTGCAAGGGGTGGCGGCTGCCACGACTGCTTCAACTACTTTGATAACAGCCAAGTCGATGCCGCGTTTCAGGTCCATTGGGTTCATGCCAGCGGCAACGGCTTTTAAGCCTTCGTTGACGATGGATTGTGCCAAAACGGTCGCAGTAGTTGTACCGTCGCCCGCTACGTCAGACGTTTTTGATGACACTTCTTTGACCATTTGTGCGCCCATGTTTTCGAATTTGTCTTTCAATTCGATTTCTTTGGCAACGGACACACCATCTTTAGTGATGGTGGGGGCACCGTAGCTTTTGTCCAAAATTGCGTTGCGGCCTTTAGGGCCCAGGGTTACTTTAACTGCATTGGCTAAAATGTTTACACCACGCGCCATACGGACACGGGCATCATCACCAAATAATACGTCTTTTGCTGCCATTTTTTTATCCTAAATTTGTTTGTGTGTGATTGTCGTTTCTAAAAGGGTAGGTTAATCCGGTGGGATTAGCCTAAAATGCCCATGATGTCTTCTTCACGCATGACAATGACTTCTTCACCGTCAACTTTAACTTCATTGCCTGAGTATTTGCCGAACAACACTTTGTCGCCAACTTTAACTTCCAAGGCACGGATAGAGCCATTGTCCAACGGTTTGCCAGCACCTACCGCCAATACAACACCTTGGCTTGGTTTTTCTGCTGCTGAACCGGGCAATACGATGCCACCAGCGGTTTTAGTTTCTTCTTCAACACGTTTGACAATAACTCTGTCGTGTAACGGACGTATGTTCATCTAATTCTCCTAAGATTGAAAACAAGGTTAAAAAATTGTTGGCACTCGCCTGTAACGAGTGCTAATGATAATGGGCTTTTGCAGTCTGTCAAGTTCTTTGGCATCATCTTATGTCTTAAACCATCCATCACATTGCTATGAACGACAACCAACTACTCCGCTATAGCCGCCAAATCATGCTGCCGCTTTGCGACATTTCCGGCCAACAAAAATTATTGGCCGCCCGCGCCCTTATCATCGGCGCCGGGGGGCTGGGTTCGCCCGCCGCACTGTATTTGGCAGCCGCCGGTCTGGGGTCGATCACAATTTATGATGATGATGTGGTTGATTTATCCAATTTACAAAGGCAGATTGCCCATCACACCCCTGATATAGGGATGGATAAAGTAATTTCAACCCAACAGACACTAAATCGCTTGAACCCTGATGTGACAGTGTACGCCATCAAGCAGCGGTTAATGGGTGAACAGCTTGAAAAGGAAGTGGAAAAAGCCGATGTGGTATTGGATTGCAGTGATAATTTCAGCACCCGTTTTGCCATTAACAAGGCGTGTGTGGGACATCAGACAGCCTTGGTGTCAGGCGCAGCCATCCGTTTTGAGGGGCAAGTGGCGGTGTTTACGCCGGGGCAAAACAATAGCCCTTGTTACAATTGTTTGTACCAGAGCGAGGGCGAGGAGCTACAGAATTGTGCCACCCACGGGGTGATTGCGCCCATTACCGGTATTGTTGGCAGCATTCAGGCTTTAGAGGCCCTGAAGTTGGTGCTGGGTGTGGGTGAGACGCTGACGGGGCGTTTGTTGTTGCTGGATGGGTTAACTATGGCATGGAGCGGCCTGACGTTAAAGCGTAATCCGAATTGTCCGACTTGCGGTGATTTATGAGCGTTGGCCTGTAAGCCAGTGGGACAGGGCTTCTGCTGGAAGGCCTGTCCCGTGGTGTTGCCGGGTTTTATTGTTGCGGTTTTTTGTTCAGCATGTTTTGGGCAAAGCGGATAACGTTTTCCGCAAAGTCGTTAATGGCGGACGGGCTGTCGCCATGCGGCTCGGTTTCGCCAAAGGGCTTGGCGTTTTTGCCCATAAATTTGTAAATAAAATACCCGAGCGGTGCGAATGCCGCTCCGGCGATGATAAACATCAGGATAAACAGTTCAATGACGCCACCCATAAAAGCCTCCTCAGTGATTTTAGTTTTAATTGTCTTAGTGTTTTTAGGGAGTGTTGATGATACACCTTTTC
>CAJAWH010000032.1 GCA_903945605.1 uncultured Methylococcaceae bacterium
TACCAAGGCGGCGGCGATATGATCCGCACCGTCACCTTTGCACAAAGCACCTACGCGGGTTTGCCGCACAAATTTGAAGCGGGGACTCCCGCTATAGCCGATGTAATCGGTTTAGGTGCGGCGATTGATTACCTGAACAGCATAGGCATGGATGCCATTGCCGCCCACGAAGCCGAATTGCTGACTTATGCCACCGAACAAGCCGAACAAATCCAAGGCTTGCGGATTATTGGCCAAGCGGCTGAAAAAGGCGCGATACTCTCGTTTGTGCTGGAGCACATCCACCCGCACGATATCGGCACTATGCTGGACAGCTTGGGCATCGCGATCAGGGCAGGCCACCATTGCGCTATGCCAGTAATGGATTTTTACCACCTTCCGGCAACCGCGCGGGCTTCATTTGCCATGTACAATACCCAAGAAGAGGTTGATGTACTGATGGCGGGGATTAAAGGCTTGATTGAGGCGTTTGGGTGATAAATGTCAACAAAGTTTTCATTAACCGTACTGAAGCAGCAACTAAAAACCAAAACAATGCCGGAATTGGTTGAAGAAATAGCCGTGTTGTGTAAAAAATTCCCGCAAGTTAAGGAATATTACCAAGTCACTTTCTTAGGTCAGGATGACGTTGCCATCCAAAACAAATACAAGGCTATTGTCAAAGCCGAATTTGTTCCGGGCTTTAAAGTGCAGCATCCCAAAGCCCGCTTGGCTGTTGCCCGCAAAGCCATTGCTGATTACAAAAAAATAGCCACTTCCAAATACGGGCTTGCTGATATTATGCTGACGTTTGTCGAGTCCGGCGTTATTTTCTCCAATGAATACGGTGAGATAGAGTCAGCTTTTTATAACAGTATGGAAAGTATGTATCAAAGCACCCTGAAATATTTGCTTAAAGAGCAAATAGTGGATGATTTTGATGACCGCCTACTGGCAGTGCTAAAGGATACTCATCAGATATACTGGTGGTTTCATGAGCGTTTGCTTTACCTATATGAGCAGCACATCGGGCATAAACCTGAATTTTAATATATCATCTATAATAGTATGTCAACTGTCAGGCTTCATAATTTTCTAACTTTATCGGCTATTTGAAAAATGAGGTTGAAATAAAGCCTGATTGACCCTATTATTGAATCCAATTAAATGGTTTGAATGTGATTTTTGGATAATTCATTGTTTAGTTCAGAATATAATCGTCTTATTTCGACCCGTTGCAGTAAATGAATTTTAAATTTTAATGTCGGATTTAGTGCATAATTTGATTATTCATGATGCCAAAAATTTTAAAGTTGTTTGCTGTCCACAGTTCTATGGAAACAGCTTTAAATATGTCTGGTAATATAAAGCGTACCCACTCTACAAGGCTAATATTTTTGCGGTAGATTTGCGAAAACTATTTAATACCATATTTTTTAACGCTTATAGTTTTATAATAAAATTAGATGAGTTACGAAAACAACAGGCCCCATATTCCGGCGGATATCAGGCGGCAAGTAATGACAGAGGCGGGGCATTCATGTTCGGTGCAACATTGTTCCGAACATATAGTGGAAATTCATCATATTGACGAGAATAGGGATAATAATGATCCAAGCAATTTGATTGTTTTATGCGATAAGCACCATAAGTTGGCGCATAAAAAAAATATTACTAGGATGGAGTTAAAGGATTATAAAAAACTTCTTTCTCAACCGAAAAGCACTCAGTATCTAGAATACAGTAAGCATGATAGTAAGTTGCTAATAGAGATAAATGAAATATTTTCATACGAAAAAATAAATTTAATAAAGAATGAATGTTTTAGGAATTTTGTAAAAGAAGAAGTAATCAGTCCTTTTATTGATCTTTTCTATCGTTTAGAAGACCCGTTGTTTAAGTTTACAGATCAGAAGCTCGAACATTTAAGGAGTAATTTGATTGTCAATGCGCAAAAATTCATGTCGCATTTTAGTGAACAATCGGCTGGGTTAGAGGGCGGATATGCGTATATAGATTTAGAGTATATCCAAAGAAAAAATAATAATGTAGATATTAATTATTTGGTTCAGTATTCAAATGATACCGTTCGTTTAGCGCATGATTTTTGTGAATCAATGCTGCTTTTAAGAGCTGAGTTGATAAATTTATAAACACAACAAACGTAATTATGCGGAAAATTGTTCCGCTAAAATTAGCGGATTTTCTATTTTTCGGGAATTAAAGAAGGGATTTCTAACATAAACCGGCTAAGTGCTTATCCATAAATTATCAGGTATTTCCATGTCTCAGCTATAGACTTTATTTTTGTAAAAATACTTAATCAGAAACAATAATCGGTCTGCTATTATTAGCCGCACTTGCTCTGTTGGCAATGAAGGAGCAAACTATCCCCTTTGCTGTTTATATATTGGGCAGCTCGAAAAACCTCATGTTAAAAAAATGGGTAGTGGCTAAACTGTAACTGCCCATTACGGCAGCAAGCCCTTCAAGGATGGGCAGTTACGGTTTAGCCACTACCACATTTCAATTCTGAATAAACAGAGAAAAACCCATGTTTGAAGACCTACGCGACCTTTACCAAGAAGTCATATTCGACCACAACCGCAACCCGCGTAATTTTCGGGTCATGGACAACGCAGACCGTAAGGTGGAAGGTTTTAACCCCCTGTGTGGCGACCGCTTGACCCTGTTTTTAAAAATGGACGGTGACACCATAACCGATGCCAGCTTCCAAGGCTCAGGCTGTGCCATTTCCACCGCATCGGTGTCGTTAATGACAGAAATCATCAAAGGCAAAACCGAAACAGAAGCCGAAACCCTGTTTAAAACCTTCCACGAAATGACCACCGGCAAAGACCCCGACATCCAACTGGAAGCAGTCGGCAAATTGGCGGTATTGGCAGGCGTGCGGGACTATCCGGCAAGGGTCAAATGCGCCACACTGGCATGGCACACCCTAGATGCCGCCCTAAAAAACGAATCCCAAGCGGTTTCCACCGAATAAGCCAGCCATTTCTAGCTTTCGTGTAAAAAATTGCATGTCATCAGCCTATCCCTATACGGGAAAACTCGCCGTACTCTACCAAGGCCAAGGCGACTTACCAACCCTGCAACAATTGGCGGAACGGCTGCATGTGCCTCTCAGGCTTTCTACACAACCCGATTTTGACCAACATGAAGCTTTTTTCTTAAGCTGGCGTGACGGTTGCCTAAAACTGCTGGACAAAGAACTGCTCAAAAAAGGCGGCATGGCTGTGGACATCGAACCCCGCCAAGGCGAACAACGCTCTTGGCCTGCCCCTAAAAATGGTGCTCTTGCGAAAGCGTTGGGGCGTAAAACCCAAACCGTCATCGATGCAACCACTGGTTGGGGGCAAGATAGCCTGCATATTTTCCGCATGGGCTATGGCTTGCGCTGCATCGAACGCTCACCCGTCATGGCGGCCTTGCTGGCCGACGGCTTCCGGCGTTTGGCACAGGCAGACTGGATGCAACGCTTACAATTGCAGCCCCCTAGTTTGCTGGTTGGTAATGCCATAGAACTCTTGGCAAATTTGCCCGAACCGCCCGACTGCATCTACCTTGACCCGATGTTTCCGCCCAAACGCAAAAAATCCGCATTGGCGAAAAAACCCATGATGGTGTTGCGTGACTTATTGGGTGATGACGAAGACAAAGACCGTTTGTTTGCCGCGGCGATGCAAGCCACCGGCAAGCGGGTGGTGGTGAAATGTCCAGACTATGCGGAGCCGCTAGGCGGCAAAATTAATGAAGTTTTCTATGGCAAACTATTACGGTATGATGTTTTCTTGAAGAACTCATAATAAGCATGAAATAACGCAGGCAAAAATACAACGCCTACACATGCCCACTGGTTTCACGCCATTTGGGTTTTTAGCGCATTAATCTTAAATCAAACAAAAGGATCGTTATGTCAGAGTGGCAAGATGTAATCGCCGAGTATGCCTTGGCGAACGGTGAACACGTTGTGGTTGATCTTGATGGGACTCAAGTCGCTGTATTTAAAATTGATGGTATATGTTATGCCATTGAAGATGCTTGTACCCACGACGGCGGCGAAATAGCGAACGGATTGCTCAACGGCAGCGAAATTGCCTGCCCACGGCACGGGGCAAGGTTTTGTATCAAAACCGGAGCTGTCCAATCACCACCCGCTTACGCTGACATTACAACTTTTCCGGTGCGGATTGAAAACGGGATCATCCAAGTCACCGATGATCGCTGGGATTAGTTTATACAAACAATGACTTATATGGTGTGCTGGCAACTGTTAAACGCTACTGCATTAGGCACAAATTCAAGACTAGTTTAATTTTAATCAATCCTATATAATAGCCAGCTTAACGCAAAATAGCGTCGCCTCGGTGGCGAAATTGGTAGACGCAAGGGACTTAAAATCCCTCGGTGGTAACACCGTGCCGGTTCGACTCCGGCCCGAGGCACCAAATAAATCAAGCACTTAGGATTTTGTCCAAGTGCTTTTTTTATGCGTTTTGGTTTCCACGTGCCACTCACGTGCCACTAAAAAATAAAACGCCACAAAACACCGCAACAATTGCCGTCTGTTTAGGCTATTTTTTCTAACCGTTCCCTCCATTTTTCCGCCCAAAACCGCCGCAAGTGTTGCCGCTGTCCAAAAATTATTTCCAGCTTGGCATAGCCCCCTATAACTTGCGTTTTGCAAGTGACTAGGGCAAACCCTAGGCTAGGGTTTTTTGTGGCTGTGGTGATTGTGTGGAGCTTTATGGCGAGGTTGGGGCGAGGCTAAAACTTCATTTCTCCATTGCCTTAACTTGAAGCCGGATGCCGCTGTGGGCTTGCAGGTGCGA
>CAJAWH010000033.1 GCA_903945605.1 uncultured Methylococcaceae bacterium
GCTGGTTGACCAGCACCAGCACGGCATTCCATAACGACAGGCCGCGCTCTTGGGCAATGACGCGTAGTTCATCCAGGGTCTTAGTGCCGATACCTCGGGTAGGGGTGTTGATGACCCGTTCAAACGACGCATCATCATGGCGGTTGGCAATCAGCCGTAAATAAGCCAGCGCGTTTTTCACTTCAGCCCGTTCAAAAAAGCGCAAACCGCCATAAACGCGGTAAGGTGTCGCGGTGGACATCAAACGTTCTTCAAATTGCCGCGACTGGGCATTGGAACGGTAAAGGATAGCGGTTTCATTAAATTTACCGCCTTCGCCCACCCAGTTACGGATACGGTCGACCACAAAATGCGCTTCATCCTGCTCATTAAAAGCCGTATATAAGCTAATTGGCTCGCCGTCACCGGCATTGGTCCATAAGTCCTTGCCTAGCCGCCCTGAATTGAAACTGATAATCTTATTGGCGGCTTTCAGTATCGTGCCTGTGGAGCGGTAATTTTGCTCCAATTTAATGATTTGATGGTTAGGGTAGTGGCGCTGGAACAGGCTGATGTTCTCAATTTTTGCCCCCCGCCAACCGTAAATGGACTGGTCATCATCACCGACCAAAAACAGGTTGTCCCTACCTTCTGTCAACAACCGTAGCCAAGCATATTGGATGGTGTTGGTGTCCTGAAATTCATCGACATGCACTTGTAAAAAACGCTGATGGTAAAATGCCAGCAAATCGGCGTTGTCGCGTAGCAATTCATGCGCCCGCAACAACAGCTCACCAAAATCCACCAAACCGGAACGCTCGCAGAAAGCTTCGTAGGCACGGTAAATCACCAGTTGTTGCTGATGGTAAGGGTCACTATAGTCGGGGATATGTCGTGCGCGTAGCCCTTCATCTTTCTGCGCACTGATATACCATTGCACTTGCCTGGGTGGCCATTTGCCTTCATCCAAGTTCAAGCCGACCAGCAAGCGTTTGATCACCCGTAACTGATCGGCAGAATCCATCACCTGAAAGGCTTCCGGCAGATGGGCCTGTTGGGCATGGCGGCGTAACAGGCGATGGGCCAAACCGTGGAAAGTGCCGATCCATAAATTATGTGCCGACATTTTTAATAACTCTTCAATGCGTCCGCGCATTTCTTTGGCGGCCTTATTGGTAAAAGTGACCGCCAGCAAACAGGATGCGGGTATGTGTTCCACTTGGATTTGCCAAGCCATACGATGCACCAGCACACGGGTTTTGCCGCTGCCCGCCCCAGCCAGCACCAAAGTTGCCTGCGAGGGGGCTGTGACAGCTTGCCGTTGGGCATCGTTTAAAGGGTCAATGATTGAGGTGACATCCATTATAATTTTATTGCTTGCAGTATTTTGTGAGCTGTGTATATTTGAACTGCTTTACCCATGGGCGGATTCGGCCATTTATTTAAAAAAGATAATAACAACAACTAGCTAAGAGGGCTTTAAGATGAGTTTTGATGTTAAGCGCATGATTAAATTTGAACACAATATTGGCGGCAAAGAAAAACAATACCGCCTTTACGCGGGCGTGGCGGCATTGGCCGTGGCTATTTTTTCTGGCTCAATCCCTTTGTTATTGATAGGGTTGTTATTGGCAGGCACGGGTTTTTCTGGTTGGTGTCCTGCTTATTCCGGTTTAGGGAAAAGCACTTGTGAAGCATCATCGGCGGCTGATGCACCGGCATCCGATACGGATGGAAATGCGCATTAAGCACCACTAGGCGCGGTCATTCAGCAAAACAGGCCGCACGGACGTGGCCTGGTCACTCTTCCTTGCGGTATTCGCCGTCAAGTGCCTGATGCTGGTTGGGGTTGGCGGCATCAAAGCCAGTCTGCAGCACCAAAAAATGTTCAATCACATACTGGGCAAGCTTTCTACGCAACGAGGGGATCAAGCAGACCAGACCCATCAAGTCGGTTACAAACCCTGGTGTCAGCAACAACACCCCGCCCAATAAGATAATAGGCCCTTCAATCATCTCGTAGGCAGGTATCTCGCCTTTTTTAAGGCTGGCCTGAAAACGCTGGAATGTCGCAAAACCTTGTCGCCTAAGCAACCATGTCCCTACCACGGCAGTAAAAACCACCAAAAAAATTGTTGGGAAAGGGCCAATAAATGAGCCAATTTGCAACAGCAGATAAATTTCTACGAAGGGGATGATCAGAACGATCAACAACAATAATTGGAAAATTTTCATGGGTCAGTTTTTAAGTGGTGGTTAGCCGTGACAATATAAAGGCAATCGACAGGAAATTCTAGGATAATATACCGCTTTTGGTTTCTTGGGATGAATAATGGCATCAGACTTTGAAATAGTGCTCTGCACCTGCCCGGATAAGGAAACGGCTAAAAAACTGGCGCGTCTGCTAGTCGAGAAAAAAATGGCTGCCTGCGTCAATATTTTGCCCGGAATCACCTCCATTTACGAATGGCAGGGCAAAATAGAGTCAACCCAAGAACACTTGTTGCTCATAAAATCCAGCTGCGGACACTACCGGCTGATAGAATCGGAAATCTTTAGGCATCATCCCTACGAAATCCCCGAAATAATTGCTGTGCCCATCGAACGCGGCCTACCTGAATATTTGGACTGGATCAACTCATGCCTCTCTTCAAATTGATTTTTTTGTGTTGGCTCACTGTTGTGTGCCAACCGTTATTGGCATTGCAAAACAATGATATTTTGCCGCCCCAAGAAGCCTTCAAAGTCACCGGCACGGCACTCAGCAATAACCAGATACAGATTGACTGGCAAATTGCGGAAGGTTATCTCGTCTATCGGAACAGCTTGGCGTTTGAGTCAAAAACGGACTACATCCAGCTCAGTGTGGATAGTTTGCCACCCGCCAAAACCAAGCATGATGATATTCAAGGCGATATAGACCATTACGACAGCAGCTTTAAAGTCAAGCTTGATTTGCTTGATGTTATGGATGCAAAAGCCGTTGAAGTGCTTGTAAAATTTCAAGGCTGCTCAGTGCAAGGCGTTTGTTATCCGCCGCAAAAACAAACCTTAGCCATTACTTTGCCACCCCCATTGCAGCAATCCCCTCCGCCGATCGCCCAAGCGGCTAAACCGTTTGCACAACTGTTACAAAAAATACCGGCCGTCGTATCCGCCAGCGGGCAAGGCGAATTGTTGCCTGCTGAACAGGCATTCCAGTTTTTCGCCACCGTCAAAGATGCCGGTACGTTGCAGCTAAATTGGTCAATTGCAGAAGGATACTACCTATATAGGGAGAAAATCCAACTCCAGCTGAGCGATGCTCAAGGCGTGCAGTTGGGCCGTTACGACATTCCCAGAGGCACACCCATGGTGGATGAATCCTTCGGCAAAGTCGAAGTGTTCCACCAGGGCTTGGACATTACTGTGCCCCTGCAACGCAACCTGTCGACAACCCAGACCATCACTTTAAAAGCGGCCTATCAAGGTTGTGCCGATCGTGGTGTCTGTTATCCACCGATGACCAGCGAAGTCCGCTTGACGCTGCCAGTGGGCAACAGCGCCAAGCCCCAAGCAGAAACGACAGACACAGTGCCGTTGTCCGAACAAGACCAGATCACTTCCGGCTTGCACAAAGACAGCTTATGGGCCAGTTTGCTGAGTTTTTTCGGCTTTGGTTTTTTGTTGTCGCTAACGCCTTGCATTTTTCCCATGATCCCTATTCTGTCCGGCATTATTGTCGGCCATCACCACCAGCATAGCACCGCCCGTGCTTTTCTGCTGTCGTTGAGCTATGTGGTTGCATCGGCCTTAATGTACACCTTATTTGGCGTACTGGCCGCCTTGTTCGGCAACAATTTGCAAGCCACTTTACAGCAGCCATGGATAATTGCCCTATTTAGTGGCTTGTTCGTGGTATTGTCACTGTCAATGTTTGGCCTATACAATCTCGATCTGCCCAACGCCATTAAACTGAGATTGCATAATTCCAGCGTTAGGCATCAAGACGGTTCATTATGGGGGGCGGGCATTATGGGCGCGTTGTCCTCTTTACTGGTCGGCCCTTGTGTTGCCGCACCTTTGGCGGGTGCGTTGATCTATATCGGCCAAACCGGCGATGTTTTGCTGGGCGGGGGCGCCTTGTTTGCCATGGGCATGGGCATGGGTGTGCCGCTGTTATTATTAGGCGCTTCTGCAGGGCGGTTGCTGCCTAAAGCCGGGAGCTGGCTTAATGCCACCAAAGCAGTGTTTGGTGTGCTGATGTTGGCGGTTGCCGTGTGGATGCTGAGCCGCATCCTGCCCGCTGAAGTGACCATGCTACTCTGGTCAATGTTGCTGATTGTGCCAGCCATTTACCTTAATGCCCTGGACCCGTTGCCTGCCACCAGCAGTGGCTGGGCAAAATTATGGAAAGGTGTAGGCTTAATCATGTTGGCATACGGCTTATTGTTACTGGTTGGCGCAGGCATGGGCAATATAAACCCGCTAAAGCCATTGCAAGGCTTGACTGGCAAAGGTGACAAGCCACAGGCGCACGGATTGGCCTTTGAAAAAATTGCTTCGGTTGCATCATTACGGGCAAGAATTGCCCTGGCGGCCGCCAACCATCAACCCGTCATGCTGGATTTTTATGCCGATTGGTGTGTTTCATGTAAGGAAATGGAGGCCTATACTTTCACCGATGCTAAAGTCCAACAAGCATTGGCTGGTTTTGTCTTGTTGCAAGCCGATGTCACCCAAAACAATGATGCCGATAAGGCTTTGCTTGCAGAATTTGCTTTGGTTGGCCCGCCTGGGGTATTATTTTTTAATACTCAGCAGCAGGAAATCAAATCATTGCGCGTCATTGGCTACCAAAATGCGGAGGCTTTTCTGAAGACTTTACAGCAAACTAGGCTATGAATAAAATCTTGCTGATTATCATAGGGCTGATGGCTTTGGCGGGCGGGTTATTTACCAAGCACTATATGACAGCCGCAAAATCCAATGCGCCCCAGTATTTGCCTGCTTTTAGTTTGCCCGATCTGGACGGTCGCCCACATAGTTGGGCGGAATGGCAAGGAAAAATACGCGTCATCAATTTTTGGGCGACATGGTGCCCGCCTTGCC
>CAJAWH010000034.1 GCA_903945605.1 uncultured Methylococcaceae bacterium
GATTTTTAAGTTTGGCGTGTGCTGTCCGCGTCGCCGTTTTGTATTGCTAGAGCGGCTTGATAGAGCAGTTTTTTTCTCCCCCCAGTAATTTTGGCGGCTAAGCTGGCGGCAGTTTTTATTGAACATTCTTGTAACAATATGCGTAGAATTTTGTCATGTTCAGGGCTTATTGCGGTTTCGTCTTTGTTTTCGGTGGCTGCATCGACGACCACTACAAACTCGCCTTTACGCATATTTTCATCAAGGGTGACCAAGGCCAGTGCGTCCGACAGGTGCGTCTTGACAATCGTTTCATGCAGCTTGGTCATTTCCCGGGCGATCACAATGGTGCGGTCGGGTGGTAAAGTTTGCGCCATGTCGGATAGCGATGCCAAAATGCGGTGACTGGACTCATAAAAAACCCACGTTATTGTCCATGTTGCCCGTTCGCTAAAAAAAGCTTTGCGTGCGGAGGAGGTGCGGGGGGCAAAGCCTTCAAAGCAGAATCGGCTGACCGGCAGCCCGGCCGCCGACAATGCGGCAATCAGTGCGCAGGCGCCGGGAATGGGCACGACTTCCAGGCCGGCATCTTTGGCCATTTTTACCAATGGCATGCCGGGGTCGCTTAACAGCGGCGTTCCGGCATCAGACACTAGGGCTATGGAGTTGCCTTGAAGTAGCTTTTGTAGCATAGTTGCCGAGGCGGCTTCTTCGTTGTGCTGGTGTAGCGCCACGGTTTTATTGGTTATGCCGTAATGTTGCAGCAGCATTTTCACATGCCGAGTGTCTTCGGCTGCGATCATGTCCACCTGTTTTAATACTTCGGCCGCTCTAAGGCTTAGGTCTGCTAAGTTTCCGATGGGTGTCGCAACCACATAAAGTTTGCCCGGTTCAGTTACCATTGTGTTTTCCTGCTATTGACCGATTGAGTGCATTTGCTGAATTATATGCCTTTTAAAATTTTTGAATGCAAAGCCGCCCATTTGGTCAGCGGCAAGAATGCTGAAGATGCCGCCTATCAATATTTGCTGGAGCAGGGGTTAAAACCGGTTGGGCGCAATTTTCGTTGCAAGCTGGGCGAGCTGGATATCCTGATGCGGGACGGGCAAGCGCTCGTGATTGTCGAAGTCCGTTACCGGAAGACCAGCCGCTACGGCACTGCCGCTGAGACTGTCACGGTCGCCAAGCAATCGCGTATAATAGCAGCGACATATTGTTTTTTGTCGTCGTCACCGCATTATAAAGATTGCCCTATCCGTTTTGATGTCGTCGCCCTATCAGGTGATGGTAATATGAATTGGATAAAAAATGCTTTTTAATGTGCTGGGGCGGCGCTAACTAACAGGCAACATGGAACTACGAGACCGGGTTATCAGCCACTTTGCAGACAATATCCAAGTCCAACAAGAAACCATGGGCAGCTTGTCCGAGCTTATCGAATACGCTTCCCATCATATCCTGAATGCATTGTTAAACGACAGGAAGGTGGTGGCTTGTGGCAATGGGCGGTCGGCCTATAGCGCGCAAATGCTGGCATCTATCCTGCTTAATCAATTTGACCGCGACCGGCCTTCTTTGCCCGCTCTGGCATTGGCCACAGATGCAGCCACCTTGACGGGTGTCGCCAGCCATCATGATCTAGACAATGTTTTTGCCAAGCAAGTGCGGGCATTGGGGCAGGGTGGCGATGTGCTGGTGGCCTATGTGGATAGTGGCGACCGCCCAAACATTGCCAAAGCCATAGCGGCTGCGCATGACAAAGAGCTATCGGTGATTGCCCTGACCGGCCGCAATGGCGATAGGGTTTCATCGTGGCTGCGTGAAACGGATATAGAAATTTGCGTGCCTGCCCAAGCGGCCATGCGTATCCATGAAACGCATATCTTAATCACCCATTGCCTGTGTGATCTTATAGATCATCAGTTGTTTGGCTAATCCGGCCAAGGACTCCGCCCATGAAACCATTGTTGCTGTTGATTCCGCTAATGTCCGGCCTATCGCTTACGGGTTGCGCCAGCCATGTCGTCAGTGAGCAAGTAATTGAGGCATTGTTGGTTAATGACCGTCGCAGCCATGATGCCTTGGCTAATGACCTTGATATGGACGAAAGCATTAAGAAAGAACTGAAGGGCGGAGGCGATGCTTTGTGGTACAGCCATGTTGTCACCGCTGTCTATAATGGCAAGGTGTTGGTGGCGGGTGAGTTGCCTGACGCAGTGGCGCGTGCCAAGTTAATTGACGGCATCCGGACTATTAAAGGCGTCAAGGAGGTGCATGATAGCTTGGTTGGGGATGCGCCTATCAGCCCCGCATTGCAAAGCCAAGACCAGGCTATTAAGGAGAGGTTGTTGGCCGCGCTAGGCCAGATTAGGACAATAGATGGCTTTCGTCCGTCCATGGTCAATGTGATTGTTGAGAATGGCGTTGTTTATCTCATGGGGTTGGTGCACCGGAATGAAGGGGCAACCGCCGTCAATGTTGTCAGGCATCAATCTGGGGTAAGGCAGGTTGTCACCATTTTTGAGTATCTGGATTAGCTGTTTACGGGATTGCCAAAAATAAAAATCATGGACAAAAAGTTTCAAATATTGCGCAGCGAATTGGCTTATCAAGGTTTTTTTCGCATGGAAAAGCTTCGCCTCAAGCATACGCTATATGCAGGGGGCTGGAGCAAAGAAATGAGCAGGGAGTTTTTTTTTCGTGGCCCGTGCGTGGCTGTGCTGCTCTATGACCCCGATCTTGACAAGGTGGTGCTGATCGAGCAATTTCGGGTGGGCGCTTTATTGCGGCCCGAACGCGCTTGGTTGGTGGAGATTGTTGCCGGTGCTATTGAGTCAGGGGAAAGCGAGGAAGAGGTCGCCTGTCGGGAGTCGCTTGAGGAGGCGGGTTGCTGCATTCAGGAGCTGGTGGTGATTAATGAGTTTTACACCACGCCGGGTTGTTCTGCGGAAAGGATCACGCTATTTTGCGGCAAGGTCGATAGTGCCAAAGTGGGCGGCGTTCATGGGCTGGCTGAAGAGGGCGAAGATATTTTTGTCAAAACGGTCAGTTTTGTAGAGGCTATGCAAATGATTAATGACGGAACTATCGAATCCGCCATCCCTATTATCGCTATCCAGTGGCTGGCTTTAAACAAGGTATGGCTTCAACATAAGTGGTGCGCTTAAATGCACGGCGGTTGGCTAAAATTTTGTTGTTTCCAATGCCCTAGAGAGGGGCGAATAGGGTGGGCTGTTTGCTTGGCGGTGGCCTGTGCGGTAAGGCGTGGTGACTATTGCTAATGGCTCGGTTGTTTAAATCAGCAGGATTGTTTGACGCGTTCGCCATTTGCATATATTATAGTGGGTTATGTCAGACCGATTGCCAGAATATATAGACCCCATCCAGCTTGCTGATAAGCAAGGCATTGTAAAGGGTCATGCCGCTATTAACAGCTTAGGTCGCTTGGTGGATGTGCTTGCCAGCGATGCGGGGGCTGTGCTTGTCGCGCTGCATTTTAGGCGGCAAGGGCGGCTGGTGTTGATCGAGGGCAGTTTGGACGGTGTGTTGCAGCTCGCCTGCCAAAACTGTCTGGCGGCTATCGAATGGCCGGTTAACCATGCCCTAAAATTGGGTGTTGTGACATCAATCGAACAGGCAGACCGCTTGCCTGAAGACTATGAGCCGCTGTTGTTGGTTGGCGAAAAAGTCTTGGTTAGAGATATTGTGGAGGATGAATTGCTACTGCTTCTTCCTGCATTCCCTAAGCATCAGCGGGCATGTGCC
>CAJAWH010000035.1 GCA_903945605.1 uncultured Methylococcaceae bacterium
CTGGACCCCAATCCAATGCAATCTATGATACGGGCGCATATCCATACCAGCCGCGAAGCGGGTTCTGCCAGCACCACCGGCAGTGGGGGCGGTTGTGGCTGTTACTAAGCGCAATCCGGCAAGTGCAGCCCTAAATGCCCTGACCTTGGCGGCCTTGGCCTTGCCCGGGCTAATGGCGGGGCCGGTGTGTGCCGAAGACGATGAGGTTGATATCCAGTACGGCCATTATCAGGAAGGGGCACGCAACCTATACGGTGCGACCAGTGCCTTTAAACCCATTCAAGTGGATAGCCTTAACACCAGTGCCCGGGTCAAATTGGCCGATAGGCTCAGGTTTGCCTTTAACTATATCCAAGACACTTGGGGCGGTGCAACACCTATGGCCACCGCGCCGTTGGCATTTGGCGGCAATGGCAACTACACGGGAGGCGGCAACTATACGCCTAGTGGCACGGTATCAGGTGCCACCCCGTACCTGAACAACCACAATGTCTATTTTGACCGCCAACTGAATCCGCTCAGCCAAGATGCGTCTGGTAATTTTGTCAAAAACACCCAGCTAGTCCACACCATGTCAATGGCATCGCCAGAGACACGCAGACAAGGTGATTTTAAATTTGGCTACGATTGGGATGAATCCGCCGTGGATGTGGGCGGCGGCATTTCGGTGGAAAATGATTACGAATCCCGCTTCGGCAATGTGGCGGGGCGCTGGGATTTTAACCAAAAATTGACCAGCGTCAATGCCGGGGTCAGCTACACCAATAGCGACACCCACGCCATGATTGACCATGATGCCCAGCCTTATATCTATGATGCCAGCACTGGTGGGCAATCCTATAATGCCACCTATGGTGATATTAGCCACATAGTGATAGGCAACAACGGGCAACGCACCCTTTATGGCAATAAGCAGGATTGGGCCAGCAACTTTGGCTTGACCCAAGTGCTTAATAAAAATGCCTTATTTACTGCCGGTGTGGGCTATAGCTACAGTGCCGGTTATATGGCAAACCCCTATAAAGTGGTGCAAGTGGCTTTTATCCCGCCCGACCAGACCGGCGACATTTTGACTGGCACCACCACGGCACTTTTGGAGCAACGCCCAAACCAGCGCAACCAACTGAGTGGTTCATTAGGCTATATCCAGCATGTCGACTTGCTGGATGGAGCCTTTCATTTTAACTACAAGTTGTTTAAGGATGACTGGGGCATCACCTCGCACACGTTTGAAGCCGATTGGGTGCAGAACTTGGCGGCGGGCTGGACAGTCACGCCAAAAATCCGCTATTACTCGCAATCCGCCGCCGATTTTTATAATCCTTATCTGATCTCCAACCAGGCAATTCAAAGCAATGCTGTTGATAATTTAGGCAGGGAAATTTTCGTTTCGGCCATTCACCCTAACAATGGCGTGCAATATTATTCAACCCCGTTAGGTTATGTGAATGCCAAAACCGGTCAGTTGCTGAATTTTTTTCAACAACTCAAAGTCGAACCGGTCAATAAAACCGTGCCGTTTAACCGTGCCGCCTTGCCCAAATATTATTCCAGCGACCAGCGGTTGTCGGGTTATGGGGCATTAAGTGGTGGCCTTACCGTGGCCAAACAGTTTGCCAAAGGCATCAGCTTGGAAGCGGGTGGCGAATATTACACCCATGCTGGCGACCTTAAATTGGGCGGCGGCGGGGAGGGCAGTTACGCCAATTTTGATTACTGGATGGCCAATGCCACCCTAAAATTGGATTTGTCGGCACTGCAACTGGCTAATGGGGCTATGTTTGGCTTCAACGACCACAATGACGGCAAGGCAGGAGAAGACAACGGCAACCGCCATAAAACCCACAAGGGGCATCATCAGCACCAGCATGGTAACGCCCCCGCAGGTGTCATGTTTGCCCATACTTTAGCCAAGGCGGGTGACATGATGGTGGGTTACCGCTATATGTACGACAGTGAATCAGGCGGGATGTTGCACAACAGCCAAGCGGTGACTGACAGCACCTTGATTAACAATGCTTGCCAAGGCAATGCCTGTTATGTCACACCTGCTGCCATGACCATGAACATGCACATGATAGACCTGATGGTTGCCCCGACGGATTGGCTGACCTTAATGCTGATGCCCCAGTTTGTCGATATGGGGATGACCTTTAGGGGCTTGAGTGGGGCAGGGCTGCCCAGTGATTACAATAGCGAGGCCGCCGTGCTGCATTCTGAACATCCCCACGCCACTGGCGGGGTTGGCGACACTGGCCTGTATGCAATGTTCAATCTGCTGGATTTCCAAAGCCACCACATTCATGCCACGATGGGGGTCACTGCCCCGACCGGTGACGTGGGTATCCAACTACGTCCTATCCACACCGTAGACCTTGGCTTTATCCATTACGGCATGCAATTGGGCAGCGGCACATGGGACTTAAAGCCTAGCCTGACCTACACCGGACAATGGCAAGATGTCAGTTGGGGGGCGCAACTCAATGGCACCATCCGCACCGGCAACAAAAATGCCTCGGGTTATATCTTGGGCAATATGCTGGGCAGCACCGCTTGGCTGGGTTACGGCATCACCCCTTGGTTGTCAACAACCTTACGCGGCCTCTATAGCTACGAAGGCACAGGCCAGTACCAATACAACGGCACTTATTATCCCATTGGCCCAATGGATTATTTGGCCAATTACGGTAGGCAATCCGTCGATATGGGGCTTGGTGTCAGCGCAACCGTGCCGGAAGGCACCTTACAAGGCAACCGCTTCAGCGTTGAGTGGTTGCAACCGGTCAGCGACGATGTCAATGGCTACCAGTTACGGCGGGACGGCACACTGTCCGCTACCTGGGGCTTCGGCTTCTGATGGCCCGGCCTTTCAACTTCAAATGATTGGCAATGCTGATCAATTTTCACAAACATAACAATAATGACACTATATGGATAACAACGGATCAAACCAACTGGACAGCTTAGGCCGTCTGGGCCTTTACCTCACCGTATCCCTGACAGGGGCCGCAGTGATGGTCATTGAACTGTTAGGCACACGCCTGATTGCACCATTCTACGGTGCCAGCCTGTATGTCTGGTCATCGTTGATATCAGTGACTATGATGGCGTTGGCAACCGGTTACTTTATCGGCGGACGTTGGGCGGACAGTGCCAAACGTACCGGATTGTCTTTGGTGATAGGGCTTGCCGCACTGCTGACCTTACTGATACCGTTTCTGACCCATGCCATTTTATTGGCAACCGACCCCCTAGGCTTACGGGGTGGTGCGTTTGTCAGTGCCTTACTGCTGTTTTCACCCAGCCTGACCTTTTTGGGCATGGTCGGGCCATTCGCCATTAAAATGGCCACCCAGCAGTTGGCGGGCGTTGGCAACAGTTCCGGCACTATCTATGCAGTCAGTACCTTAGGTAGTGTGTTCGGCACCTTGCTACTGGGATTTTTCTTGTTTCCAGCAGTGGGTTCTAGGGAAATTTTAGTGGGCTTGGGGATATTGTTATTGGTTTTGGCTATCATTGTGGCGATTTATGAGCAAAAACAACTGGCAAAATCAGCCGCCATTGTCCCCTGCCTTGTTTTAGCGGTGGTTGCTTTGGGATTGTTGCCGCAAGTGGTGGGGGCAGGGCATCGCGGCATGGATAATGGCAAATTTATTATCCGTTCCGAACGTGAAAGCCTATACGGATGGGTGCGCGTCATTGACCAGCCCGCACAAGATTTGCGCTTGCTGACCTCGGATGCATCCGCCATAGGCGCGTCCAGCATTGCCACCGGCAAAAGCCGCTTGAGTTACCAAAACATCGTCGGGCTGATTCCGGCGTTGACCCCTAACCATAAAATGACCCGCGCGTTAATCATTGGTCTGGGGGCCGGTCACATGGCACAAGTCCTACACGAACGCTATGGCATCGTCACTGACACCTTAGAAATCGATCCTGCCGTTGCCGAAGCCGCCCGCGACTATTTTGGCTATCAGCCGACCGGAAAAGCCATTGTCGGTGATGGGCGCTATGAAATCCGCCGTTTGCAAGGCCCGTATGATTTGATTATCCATGACTGTTTCACGGGTGGCTCAGAACCCGCACACTTGCTGACGGTGGAAACCTTAACGCAATTACGCGGGTTATTGTCAGAACAAGGCGTTCTGGCCCTCAACTTTGTATCATTTGCCAATGGCCAACAAACCGCGCTGGCTTCGGTTGCCAAAACCATAGGCCAAGTGTTTCCCCAGCAAACCACCTTCATCTCCGACCCTGGCAGGGATTTCAATGACTTCATCTTTTTGGCGGCACAGCAACTGATTGATATTGCTTCGCCCTTGCTGCTGCCCAAACAAACCGAATGGCTAAAAGAAAGGGTTTTTCCGGTGGATAGCCAGCGCGGCGTAGTGTTGGCAGACAACTTAAACCCCTTGGAACATCTGCAAACCGCCAAAGCGGAATATTACCGCCATTTTATTGTTGACTGGCTAGGCCCCGACTTGCTGATCCAGCGCTGAAACATAGCGGCTCAGTGGGAATTATTCAGAACCCTGCATTGCCGATTAATTTATTCAAGTGTTGACGAGTGATAAACAGGTGAAAATTTTGCGGCTATGGAGTCATTATGAATAGCGCTCAAATATTGGCTGTGATGTGCCATTTTTGCAAACAATCGTTGCTTTATCCCAACAAATCTTTATAATCCTAGTCAGCTTTAAGGTTCCAAGCCGCTGTAGCGGATTGGTTAAACGGGAAGTTGGTGCGGCTAACGCCTATGCCAACACTGCCCCCGCAACGGTAAATAAGTAAGCAATCATCAATACGCCACTGTGCAAGCATGGGAAGGCGATGGTTGGGCAACTGCCACTTATCAGTCCGGAGACCGGCCTAAAAGCTTATTCGATGCAGCGGAGGGCTGTTTGCGGAATTGGACTGCAAGGCTTCCCTGCGCTATTGCATCAGTCTTGTTTTGCCAATCGTCCTGCGCCGCTTAACTTTCAACTATTGCACGGGCGGTGCAAGAGGACTTATTTATGCAAACAAAAATCATAGCCAGCGCATGGCTGATCACCGGCTTCCACACGGCATTAGCCGACAATACTTCCAACATCACCGCACTTCCCGACACTGTAGTCACGGCGACCCGCTCGGAAACCGACCCTAAAGAACTGGCCACCGCCATTACCGTTTACACCCGCAAAGATATTGAGCGGCTGCAAGTACGCACGCTGCCGGATTTGTTTAAAGGCAGCCTAGGCATTGATATAGCCCAAAACGGCGGCTACGGGCAACCCACCAGCTTGTTCATGCGCGGCAGCAACACCAACCAAGTGCTGGTTTTGCTGGACGGCATTAAAATTGGTTCGGCAACCACCGGCACCACACCGTTTGAGCTGATCCCGATAGAGCAGATAGAGCGGGTGGAAATCATCCGCGGCCCGCAATCAAGCCTGTACGGGTCAGAAGCCATCGGCGGCGTCATCCAAATATTTACCCGCAAAGGTAATCAGACTGAAAAGCCCAAGGTTACCTTGGAAGCGGGCGGCGGCTCTTACGACACAGCGCAAACCGCTGGCACAGTGAGCGGCAAGTTCGGCGGCAATTGGTACAATCTGGGGGTTTCGCATTTGGACTCGCAAGGTTTTGACACGCAGGCCAGTTTGCAACCCAATCACCGGGACGGCTACCAAAACACTGGGCTTAATGCCCGTTTTGGCCATCGCTTTGACAACAATGCCGAAGTTGAAGGTTTTATGATGCGCTCTGAAGGCACCAACCGCTACAATAACGTCGGTGGCGGCGGCGATAATTCGGCCTTTATCAACCAAACATTTGGCTTGACCGGTGCGATGAATCTAACCGATAACTGGCGCAGCAATCTGCGCTTAGGGCAAAGCCAAGATAACCTCAGCACATTTCTTCCAGACAGCAGTTTTGAAAGCCTCTATAACACGACCCGTTGGAACGCCAGTTGGCTTAACCAAGTGCATTTGAACGACAAGCATCAAGCGACATTGGGTGCTGATTATCGCTTGGATGAAGCACAAGGTAGCTTTCCCGCCTATGCCTTTACAGGCTATACCAAACCATCCCGTTACGATGTCGGCGTGTTCACCGAATTGCATAGCCAAGTGTTCGACCACCATTTTATCAATAGCTCAGTGCGTTGGGATAATAACCAAGCCTTTGGCGATTATGTCACCGGCAATATTGGTTGGCGTTATAATTCCGCGTGGGGGATTAGCCCGTTCGCCAGCTTTGGCAATGCGTTTAAGGCACCAACCTTTAATGACCTGTACTATCCCGTTATGTATGGTTATGGCGGCAATCCCAATTTAAAGCCCGAACAATCGCGCACCTATGAGATAGGTTTGGCAGGCGACCATAAGCTACTGCAATGGGAGTTGCGGGCCTACCATACCGATGCCGATAACTTGATTAGCTATTCTGGCTTGACACCCGTGAATATTGATAAAGCCCGCATTGAAGGTTTGGAGGGGCAAATCAGCACCAATTTGCTGGGTTGGCGTCAGCAACTTAACGGCAGCTTGATTGATCCGGTGGATGCCCTGACAGGGCTGCGTTTGCAACGGCGGGCCACTAAAACCCTGTCTTATGACGTGTCGCGGTCAATCGGTGCGTTTGATGTCGGGGCAAAAGTGCTGGCGCAAGACAGCCGCCCCGACCAGAACTATAATTACAGCAGCTACACTTCCAAACCCGTCAATGTAGCGGGTTATGTTACAGTAGACTTACGCACGGCTTGGCATATCAACAAACATTGGGCGATCAGCGGCAAGCTCAATAATTTGTTCAACGAAATTTACCAAACGGCTTATTCATACACTATGGCCGACCGTAACTTTTTTATGTCCGTCCACTACAATAACTGATTTCAACAATATTGTAGGAGCGGGCCATGCCCGCTTGCCCCAACTGACCCGAGGGCTGGTCGTGGGCATGGCCCGCCCTTAAGCAGCAGATTTTTTGTAATATCATTTACCACGACTTTAAAAAACTTTACCGAGATTTAATAATGGCAATAAAACAATGGATATTTAACCAACGCTTACCACTGGCTTTAATTGGTCTGATGGTAATGACCCGTTTTCACCATTTTGGAGACACCCTGCATCTGCCGGATGCCTCACTGGCGGTTTTTTTCTTCGCGGGTTTTTATCGGCACAAGCTGTTATTGACCTTCTTGCTGGTGTTGGCGGGTTTGATCGATTATGCTGCCATTAGCCAAGGCACCAGCAGCGTGTGCATATCCCCGGCTTATCTTTTCTTGTTGCCCACTTACGCGGTGATGTGGCAAGCAGGACGTTATTGTTGCGCCCTGCCGAGCGGTGCAGCGGTAACAAGGCTGGCGCGGGCGGCGGGGCTATTGTGCTTGGCCACCACTGCTGCGTTTGCCATTTCTAACAGCAGCTTTTATTGGTTTTCGGGCAATTTTGCGGAGATGACCTTTGCCCAATACTTTGCCGCCACCGTACGTTATTTTCCGTCTTATTTGCTGGCAACAGTAACGTATGGGATACTTGGCTGGTTGGTTAGCCGGTTGCTTAAGACAACTACAGAGGCTGCTGTCTACAATGGCAGTGCGGATATACATTGATTGGTGATTAAAATTCCATATGTGCCTTGAAGCTGAAAATATCAACCGGCCCACGGTCTGCGTTGTAAGCCGGATTGGTGATATGCTGATAATCCGCGGTAAGCCAAGTTTCATTCCAAATATTGAAGCTGTAATAAGAATCTAAAACTTGTTCGGGGCTGTAATTGATTTTGCCGTCCCCGATGAAGCTGTCTACCCCGCCCATGGCAAGGTACTTGATATTGATCTGTGATAAAAAACCGGCGGCGTAACCAATGCCAATGGCATCATGGGCGCGTCCCCAACGTCTGCCGCCAATAATAGAGCCAGCGGAAAGGGACTGGTCGGTTGATGTATAGGAATATTCCTCGGTTTGTCCATCCGAATACATGCCCCGCAAGGATAGGCCGATATCATCCAATAATTGTTGCTCGATGTTCAAGCCGATACCCATTTTGACATTGAGTTTTCTTGCCCAGCACAAGTCCGGCGCATAGTTGTCATTTGATCCATAGTTGAAGGATTGGCAATTGGCGGCATTATTCACCACAGGATTAGCATTATAAGCCGCAATGGCATCAGCAAATTTGGCCATGTTTTCTTGGTTCCGATAACCCAAGAGGCGGATAGCGCCTGGCTGGTCAGCTATCCAGTGATGATGTTCCAATTCAATTTGTTGGCCAAAATATTTGAACGGTTGAATATCCAGCGCCAATTGGTTGGGGTTTTTGGGTGACAAGATATGGCCAAAGCGGACAGCCCAATCGTCCCAAATCAATTCGGCGACCGCGCCCCAGGTATAACCCCGGGCATCGGCGGCGAAATCGTACGCAGCATACGTCAAAAAGGCCATGTTGGTGAACTGCTTACGCAAATCGCCTGAATAAGTGTTTTTGTCGAAAAAGTCCAAGATACTGAATTCACCAAAACGCAACACAATACGTCTGCTATCTTCGATAGTGCCTAGCTGCATAGGGTCCGAGGCGACTTTTTGCTTCTCGCCACCCAGCCCCCAGCTTTGTTTGAAAAATCCTCGGGACATGTAATAGGTGGGTTCTTCCGTACCGTTTTTTTGCAACTCAAAGTTTTGTATGGTACTGCCCAGACCTTTTAAGCCGGATAATGGTTTTTCGCTAAGCATTTCGGGTACAAAATATAATTCACCACCACGCCAAAATTTAGCACCCATGAATAAGGTTGCTGTCGTAGTATAGCTGGCTTCTTGAAGGGGCGATAACGAACCCCCTGTATTATTAAAATTGCTGTAGGGTGCTGAAAAACCATTTTTAACGTTAGTTATGTAAGTTATTTGCCCATATATGTTCCAGCGTTCATCATCAATGTCATGTAGGCCTTTATCGGCCAAATATTGCATAAAATCATAGCCATCTTCTCTAGGGGACGGTTCGGCCGATTTTGCCAATGCTGTGTCAGCCAAGATCGTGTTAGCCAGAAGAATAAAATAGAACAGATTGATTTTAATTGGGAACATACCGTTCATATAGTAAGGCAAGAAGGTTTTGCTATGATAACATTACGGAGCTGGAGAAATACGCAAGAAATCAAGCTTTTTAATGAGTTACCGTTGCAGCCAGGCAAACGGTAAAATTTATGGACTAATTCCAATTATAAGTGGGGTTCATTAAAACTTTATTAATCTAAGACGTCCGTAAAAGTGCTCGGGATGTTGGCGTGAGGCGAACCGAAGGCGGTTGGTTTAGGCCACATGGTCACAATGACCCACAAACAGCCCGTTAATGGATAGAAAAATAGGGTGGTTTACTTTGCGTGTTTAGGCGGACAAAGCATCCTGCAACAGAAATGGCACTTAAAAAAAATGCGGCTAAAAGCCGCATTGAAAGAAGGATAAACAACTCTGTCCCCAGAAAAGGGACTTTGCATCTCAAGAGTTGCTGTTATATTAATGTCTTATCAGGTCAAAAGAAATGTGGCAAATTGTCGCGTGTCAGATTGCCGCAGTTGAGTCAAGCATTTTTTCTAATGACCGGGCCAGTTGGGCGAACTCGTTGAGGCTGATGCTTTCGGGACGCAAGCCAGGGTCTATGCCCAATGCATTGATGGTTTCTTCATCGATAAGTTTTTTTAAGGCGTTACGTAATGTTTTGCGGCGTTGTGAGAAAGCCTCCGTGACCACACGGTTAAGCAGTTTGACATCATTGATTTGCACTGGTGGTTGGCTATGTGGCACAAGCCGGACAATAGCGGACATGACCTTGGGCGCGGGGTCAAAGCTTTCTGGGGGGACATCAAACAACCATTCGGTGCTGCAATAATAGTTCATCATCACGCTGAGCCGACCGTATTTTTTGCTGCCCGGCACGGCACAAATCCTATCCACCACTTCTTTTTGCAGCATAAAATGCATATCCTGAAAGCAATGCGCGTTAGCCAGCAGATGGAACATCAAGGGGGTGGAAATATTGTAGGGCAAATTGCCAATCACCCGTAGCTTTTCACCCCGAGCAGCCAGGCCGGTAAAGTCAAAGCGCAATGCATCAGCACTGTGGATGCGTAAATTCGGATAACCAATAAACTTTTTTTCCAATAGCGCAACTAGGTCGCGGTCAAGTTCCACCACATCCAAATTCAATTTGGCTTGCAACAGCGGTTCGGTCAAAGCCCCCATGCCTGGGCCAATTTCTACCCAGTGATCTTCAGTGCTTGCTTGGATGCTAGAAAAAAGATGGTAAATAATGCCATGATCATGCAAAAAATTCTGACCAAAACGCTTGCGTGCGGTGTGAAAAGTCATGTGCTTGTAGGGGTGGCTAAGGTAATTGCCGTTTCAATGGCATAGAGCAGGCTATTGGCATCAGCCCCGCCAGTGCCGGCCAAATCCAAGGCGGTGCCGTGATCGACCGAAGTGCGGATAACGGGCAATCCCAGCGTGATGTTGACGGCACGGCCAAAACCTTTGAATTTTAACACCGGCAAACCTTGATCGTGGTACATCGCCAAAACGGCATCTGCCGAATCCAAGTATTTGGCGGTGAACAAGCTATCGGCAGGTAGCGGGCCAACCAGTTGCAGGCCTTGGCTACGCAAGCAGTCTAGCACCGGTGTGATGATGTCAATTTCCTCCCTGCCCAAATGGCCATTTTCACCGGCATGGGGGTTTAAGCCGCAAACCAGTATGTTGGGCTTGCTGATGCCAAAACGGTGGCGTAAGTCGTGATTAAGCGTACTAATAACGGCATGTAAAACAGCAGGTGTGATCGCCTGGCTGACTTGTGCCAAAGGCAAGTGGGTGGTTGCCAAGGCCACCCGTAACCCAGCCGTTGCCAGCATCATGACCGGTTGTCCGCCGGTGATTTCGGCAATATATTCGGTATGGCCACTAAAACTGAATCCGGCATCGTTAATGATGCCTTTATGGACGGGGGCTGTCACCATAGCATCAAACAGGCCATCTAGGCAGCCGTTAGCGGCTTGTGTGATGGTTGTCAGCACATATTGGCTATTGGCTGCGTTCAATTGCCCGCATTGCACCGGTTGCGCCAAGTTAACCGGCACTATGGATAAAGTCCCTGCTTGTTGAGGGCAAGCGGGTGCATCAGCGGCAAATGCACTAAGGCTAAGTGGCACATTCAATTGCTTAGCACGCTGTTGCAACAAATCAGGGCTAGCAATAACAACCAGTTGACAGGGCAAATGCTGCTGCGCCAATTGTATGCAAATATCAGGGCCGATACCGGCGGGTTCACCCGGTGTGATGGCGATACGCGGTATTTTCTGGGGGCAATGGCTCATCGGGGCTTGCCAAGCCTTTAGGGTCAGCGTTTCATCGAGTCAAAAAACTCGTTATTGGTCTTGAAGTCTTTCAGTTTACCGATTAAAAATTCAGAGGCGGCTGATTCATCCATAGGCTGGAGTATTTTGCGCAATATCCAAGTTTTTTGCAGGGTATCGGGGTCAACCAGATATTCTTCACGGCGGGTGCCTGAACGATTGATATTAATGGCGGGATAAATACGTTTTTCGGCAATTTTCCTGTCTAGGTGCAACTCCATGTTGCCGGTGCCTTTAAATTCTTCGTAAATCACATCATCCATTTTGGAGCCGGTCTCAACCAATGCCGTGGCAATAATGGTCAAGCTGCCGCCTTCTTCTATGTTTCGAGCGGCACCAAAGAAGCGCTTGGGCTTTTCCAGTGCGTTGGCATCCACACCGCCAGTAAGAATTTTGCCTGATGATGGGACGACGGTGTTGTAAGCACGCGCCAATCGGGTAATCGAATCCAGCAAAATCACCACGTCATGTTTATGTTCCACCAAGCGGCGGGCCTTTTCAATCACCATTTCTGCAACCTGCACATGGCGTGTCGGTGGTTCGTCAAAGGTGCTGGAAATCACCTCGCCACGCACACAGCGTTCCATCTCCGTCACTTCTTCCGGGCGTTCGTCAATCAGCAACACAATCAAGTAGCATTCCGGGTTTTTTTCCGCCACGGCTTGCGCCAAACTTTGCAATATCATGGTCTTGCCCGCTTTAGGTGGGGATACTATCAGGCCACGCTGGCCTTTGCCGATAGGGGCGATAAGATCAATGATACGTCCGGTCAAATCCTCACTGGTGCCATTGCCGCGTTCCAGTACGAAACGTTGTTTGGCAAATAATGGGGTCAAGTTGGAGAAGTGGATTTTGTTCTTGGTGTTTTCGGGGGGTTCAAAGTTGATTTGCTCAACTTTAAGCATGGCGAAATAACGTTCATTATCTTTCGGTGGTCTAATTTTGCCGCTGATGGTATCGCCCGTTTTCAGCGAGAAACGCCTGATTTGGCTGGGTGAAACATAAATGTCGTCGGGGCCTGCCAAATAAGAACAACCGGGGGTACGCAAAAATCCAAAACCATCTTGCAAAATTTCCAGCACACCGTCGCCGTAAATATCGTCGCCTGCTTTGGCCTGTTTTTTTAGGATGGCAAAGATCAGGTCTTGTTTGCGCGAACGGGCAACGTTTTCAAGTCCTAAAGTTTCTGCAATTTCAATAACTTCACTTATTTGTTTTAGTTTTAACTCGGTTAGGTTCATAAAAGGCAATTTGAAGGCCAACAGTTACGGTAAGACACCGTAAATGGCATGGGTGAGGTATAAGGGGTTAAGGGGTGTGTACGGATGATTTGAAATGAGTGCCAAGACTTCGGCAATTGGGGATTGTACCCTAGCTTTCTAGCCCCGTCCATCATTTTATGGTGGGACGGGGTAGTGGTATGGGATTAGATATTGCTGTCCAAAAATTTGATCAGCTCAGATTTGGTTAATGCACCTACTTTAGTGGCTTCCACATCGCCATCCTTGAACAGCATCAGCGTGGGTATGCCGCGTACACCATAATGTTGCGGGGCTTGCGGGTTATCGTCAATATTTAGCTTTACAACGGTCAACCTGCCTTTGTATTCTTCTGCTATGGCATCGAGCACGGGGGCAATCATTTTACAAGGGCCGCACCATTCCGCCCAGTAATCAACCAACACGGGGCCGGTTGCCTGTAAAACTGTTTCATTGAATTCACTGTCAGTCACATGAAGAACCGAATCGCTCACATTTTTTCTCCAAAAAATAAAAAATCAAACTATAGGGTGGAAGGCACGCGTAGTCAATCAATTTCAATCGTATTGAATTTTGCGTTATCCTATAGCCTATGAATAATACACATCTCACCGAAACCCGCTTCAGTAACCTTGAACTGTCTGACCGTATCTTGTGCGGTTTGAAAGACGCTGGGTTCAAACAATGCACCCCCATTCAGGACAAGGCGCTGCCGCTCTCGCTGCGTGGCAAGGATATTGCCGGTCAAGCACAAACGGGCACTGGCAAAACCGCCGCTTTTTTGCTGGCCACCTTCCAGTACTTGCTCAACGATGAATGGCAAGAGATACCCGAAGACCCGGACGAGGAAGACGCGATTGTCGGTTGGGACCAGTTGGCGCAGATGGCTGATGGGGAGCAGTCTGTTGCGCCGCTTAAGCAGGCTGACATAAGTGTTGCATCAGATACGCCCAAAAGCAAGCACCCCCGCGCCATTATTATCGCACCTACCCGCGAATTGGCCATCCAGATACATAAGGACGCGTTACTGCTGGGCAAATATTTGGATTTTAAGTTCGCGCTGGTTTACGGCGGCACTGATTATCAAAAACAACTGGAAAAAATAAAATCCGATGTTGATATCATCATTGGCACACCCGGGCGCATTATTGATTTTTACAAACAAAAAGCCTTCAGCCTCAGCAATATCCAAGTGACCGTCATGGATGAGGCTGACCGCATGTTTGATTTGGGGTTTATCAAAGATATCCGTTACTTGTTGCGGCAAATGCCAAGACCGGAATTGCGCCTGAATATGCTGTTTTCCGCCACATTGTCCTATAAAGTGACAGAATTGGCCTACGAGCACATGCACAATCCGGTGCTCATCCGTATCGAAACCGAACAAGTAACGGCAAAAGCTATCCGGCAAAGTGCCTTTTGCCCATCTAACGAACAGAAATTACCGCTTTTGGTCGGGTTATTGAGGGAGTACAACCCGCCCCGTAGCATTATATTTGTCAACACCAAGCGTTGTGCCGAATTGTTGGACAGCACACTTAAGGCCAATGGCTTTATGGTGGCAGCGTTGAGTGGCGATGTGCCGCAGGACAAGCGGCAGCGCTTGCTCAATGATTTTCAGGAAAACCGCGTCAATTTGTTGATTGCCACCGATGTGGCCGCCAGAGGGCTGCATATTGCCGATGTTTCCCATGTGTTCAATTATGATTTGCCGCAAGATGTGGAAGATTATGTACACCGTATAGGCCGTACCGCCCGCTTTGGCGCAAGTGGCGAGGCCATCAGCTTTGTTTGCGAACAATATGCCTATTCCATGCCCGATATTGAAGACTATATCGGCGAAAAAATAACCGTTAAACCCTTGTTGCAAGCATTGTTGGCAGAAGTGGTCTTGCCCGCGCCATCACGTCCGACAAGCAAAAGGCATGGCCCAATGCCGGGAGGGCGCAAGCCTAAAGCCCGTCCATCAGCGCCCTAAAATCTTCAATGGCAGGGAAATGGGCAATATCCCGTTTGGGCAAACCGGAATCGGGTTTGCTGACAGAAAGCAGGTGGGCGATGCCAAATTGTTGGGCGGCAGCCAACACAGTCAGATTGTCGTCCACCAACAATGTCCTTTTTTTGTCAAAAGGTTGTTTTTTAATGAGCCGTTCCCAAAACAGGGGATTTTCTTTGGGTAAGCCATAATCATGTGAGCTGATAATGCCGTCAAAAAAAACGCCCAGACAGGTTTTGGACATCTTTAAATCCAGGCTACCCCGATGGGCGTTGGTCACTAAATAAACTTTTTGTTGTGTGGTACGGATTTTTTCCAGAAAATCGACCGCATGGGGCAGGACGTTGATCAAACCAGCAATTTCCGCTTTCAGTCCCATAATATCCAGTTCCAGCTCTTTGCTCCAATAATCCAAGCAATACCACTCTATCCGCCCTTCCAAGGACTTGAAACGGGGGATCAGCTGTTGCTTGGCAGCCGCCAAGGACAGGCCGTGGCGGTCGGCATATTTTTGTGGCACATAGTCCTTCCAAAAATGGTTGTCAAAATTTAAATCCAATAAAGTGCCATCCATATCGAGCAGCACGGTGTCAATTAATTTCCAATTAACCATAAGAGTGGGTTATATTTCCGGTGAATGTACGCAGGGTGGATTATGGCTGAAAAACCGACAATTTTACATAAAACATTAGCGGCCCAAAGCCGTTTGTTCCGGATTGAATCACTGGATATCCAATTTAGCAATGGCGAGCAACGCAATTATGAGCGTTTGTCACGGAGCGGCTCCAGCGGTGCAGTGTTAATTGTACCGCTATTGGATGCGCAAACCGTACTGTTGATCCGCGAATATTGCGCTGGGGTGCACCGTTATGAGCTGGGTTTGCCCAAGGGCAAGGTGGATGCGGGCGAATCATTTTTGGAAGCCGCCAACCGTGAGCTTAAGGAAGAGGTGGGCTTTGGTGCCAGAAACATGAGCCATCTTTATACTTTTTCCATCGCACCGGCTTATCTGGAGCATGTCACCGAAGTTATTCTGGCACAAGACCTTTATCTTGAAAAATTGCCGGGTGACGAGCCGGAGGCGCTGGAGGTCATCCCGTGGCCGCTAGCCGATATTAACGGCTTGCTGGCCACTGGCGAGTGTAGCGAAGCCAGATCAATTGCCGCTTTGTACATGGTTTTGGCATATATGCAAAATCGTTGAAGGTGGCCATTGAGCATTTGGCCGGGCGTTCAATTTTATCATTGCATATTGCTTAACAATGGCTAGTTAACGGGCAATGTCCCGCACAAATTAAGAATTCAACCACAACAATTACTATTTTATTGGGAGCATAGATGAAGAAAACGGCAAAAAAATCACCTCGAATGTTAAAAAAATTGGCCACCAAGGCTGAAAAGGCTGATTACCCAGCGGCATCTTCCCAACATGCAGTAGTCCAGTCTCATCTGGCACTCGCCCCGCCTGTCACCCCAACAGTGATTTCATTGGTACAACTTCTGGAGGGGGTAAAAAAACATAATGAACAAGCATTAGGTGACGTTAAAGATTTACGTGCCTTAGCGATTGCCAGGGCTTTTATTGTCGAATTGCATCGTAACCTCTACACACTGCAAGATGGCGCGTTGTTGCTGCCAGTGTTGGGCACGTTTACTGCCGGGCAACCATCCGACCAACAAGAAGGGCAACTACTGGGGCGACCTTTGTATTTTCAAGCCTCCCCGCCTAAAAATGAAGGGTGATGGTATAATTTTATTTGGTTTTTACCATTGTTAGCCGTAAAAAATGCGTTAGGTGAGTGCTGTTGCCAGACGGTGTTGGTTATCAGTATAAATGCCATAAGCTTATCGGTACTATTTGTTTTTAGTCAGCAATATCATTGTCAATCATTTTGGGATTTATCTTATGAGCCTTACAGAACTTTCTATAAAACATAAAACAGACAAATGGGGGGGGCATTTTTACACACCGCATTATGAAAGACATTTTACCGTATATAAAGACAAACCGATCACTCTGGTGGAGATCGGTATAGGTGGCTACACCGATGCTTATCGTGGCGGTAATAGCCTAAGGGTATGGTCGGAATGGTTCACCCATCCCGACACGGTGATCATTGGCATTGATATTTACGAAAAACTGATGCAGTTTGACGACCCTAGAGTCAAGGTATATCAGGGCAGCCAGATTGATCAAGAGTTTTTGGAAGAAATCCATAAGTTATATGGCGATTTTGATATCGTCTTGGATGACGGAAGCCATAGGCCAGAACATGTCATTGAAACATTCGGTATTTTGTTTCCAAAAGTAAAAGACGGTGGCATGTACGTGATTGAAGACACCCAAACCAGTTACTGGGATGGTTTAGATTTTAACGGGAATACAGCCTACAACAAAGAGAACCCCACGTATGCTTATTTTAAAAACTTACCCGACTGGATAAATTACGCCGAGATACCTATTGCCAAAAAACCCAATTATCTAGAAATGCATACTGTTGGTGCGCATTTTTACCATAATTTAATTCTTATAGATAAGGATTTAAACATTGAAAAAAGCAATGGCATGCCTTCAAGGCTGGACAATGCAGTCACCGCTGAGCGGATGAAAACACCTATGGTGTCCATTGGCGATCATGTCAACATGGATAGAATGGGCTTGGTGGCTCATGTAGGATATATTGGTGATGTCATAAACAATACTTCCTTATCTATAAAAACAGATGGAAAAAGACCTTATTTTATACAAGGATTTGCATTTACATGCGTCGATAGTGCGGTTAAGGATGCCCTGGAATATAGGGCGCGCTCCCATACCGGCCAGTGGAGCGAGTGGGTCACCTGTAATAATTTTGTTGGGGCACGCGGAAGTGGAAAGCGATTGACAGGCTTTTCGGTGCGCTTAAGTGGACAGCTAAAGGCCAAGTATAAATTGATGGTGATTGGTGCATTTGAAAATGCAGAGGGCTTTATTATTGTCGGAGACGGGAAAGACTGTATTGCTAAGACATTAAGTAATTCGCTGTATGGCATTCAAATTATTTTTCAGCCTATTTAATAACAAATAACTAAAGTGCCGTTGCATAATACTGAAGTTTTTTAATTCCATCTTTAGCTGGTTAGCCTATAAGCATCCCCCCATCCCATGTGGCGGCATTTAATTTTTAAGTGAATGCCCGCGCATCTAGGCACTTATATTTTAGTTCTGCCTAATTTAGGCTAGGTGGGGGGGCTTAATTTTTGCGCGGAACAATACTATGAACCTTACCGAACTTTCTATAAAGCATAAAACGGATAAATGGGGTGGGCATTATTACACCCCCCATTACGAAAAGCATTTTTCTGATTACAAAGATCAACCTATTGTTCTGGTTGAAATAGGCATAGGAGGTTATACCGACCCGTATCGTGGCGGCAATAGCTTAAGGGTATGGTCGGAATGGTTCACCCATCCTGACACCCATATTATTGGTGTTGATGTTTATGATAAGTTGATGCAATTTGATGACCCTAGGGTAAAGGTATATAAGGGCAGTCAAATTGATAAGGTGTTTTTGGAAGAACTCCATAAATTATATGGCGATTTTGATATCGTCATCGATGATGGCAGCCATAGGCCAGAACATGTGCTCGAAACATTTGGACACTTATATAAAAAAGTGAAAGACGGCGGGCTCTATGTGATTGAAGACACCCAGACCAGTTATTGGGATGGATATGATTTGAACGGGCAAAAGGCATACAATCCAGAAAATCCGACGTATTCCTATTTCAAAAATATACCCGATTGGATAAATTACGCCGAAATACCTATAGCAAAAAAACCAAATTACTTGGAGATGCACACCATAGGTGTACACTTTTACCATAATTTGATTTTTATAGAAAAAGACTTAAACACCGAAAAAAGCAATATTTTGCCTTCTAGGCTGGAAAATGCAGCCCATGCCAATCGGATGAGATCGCCTATCCTTTTTATTGATGATTATATCAATATTGGCAACCTCGGATTGACTGTCCATATAGGCGGTATGGGGGATGTGGCAAACAAAAATATCCCCTCCATCATCACAGATGGAAAAAGTGGCCGTTATATCCAAGAATTTACCATTAACAGCGATGATGACGGGCTAAAAGATTCACTGGAATATAAGGCGCGGTTCTATGATGGCGAATGGAGCGGTTGGGTGGCGTGTAATAACTTGTTGGGTGCGCGCGGTAAAGGAAAAAGGTTGACCGGTTTTGCCGTGCGCCTCAAACCACAACTTACGCAGCGCTATCAGCTGAAAGTTATTGGCGCATTCGACCATGCGTTTGGTTTGGTGATTGTGGGTGATGGGGTTGAATGTGTTTCAAAAGCACAGAACCGACCGCTTTACGGTATGCAAATTATTTTGCAGGCTATATGATTGGCTATTAATAAATAGAGGATTAAGCCAGCTAACTCGCGAAAAATCGTGGGGTGTATAAAGCCGTAGCCCATCCGCATAACCGATTAATGGCAATAGGTCGCGGGGCAGCCAAACAGACATGGTTTGGCTGCCTCCTGTGTTGCAGTTAATCAGTGATTGATGCCGTGCAGGTGTTTAGATTGGCTAGCGGTGTGGTTGATACTGCGTTAATGGCTGCGCTTTTTTGGCTAGGGACTGCAAAATCACGATAGATGGCAAAGGGATCCCCCATGTTGCCTTGCAGCTCAAAGAGCATGATCAAGCTATTGCCACAACCGATTGCATTCTGCAAATAATTCTGCAACATATTCTTTATTCTCACATCATTATTGGCCTGTTCGTCAATAACGGCACTCGTGCCACGGCTGACATCGGGCCCGCTTTCATAACTGATGTTTTTGAGACCAAAATAATTGGCGAGGCTCTGGTAGGTAATGCCGGTATACAGCGGGTAAGCGCCATTATAAGGAGGGATGCCAGAAAAGCCGCCAATCGCTTGGTTAGCCCCGGCGAGCAATGACACAAACATACCGTCGAGATCGGTGTAAGCCAGTGGCAGGCCATAATAAGGCGCGCCACCCACACCATAAAGATATTGGTTGGGGCTGCCAAAGTTTTGTTGCAAGTAATGCAAGCCGTTTTCAGCTAAATAGGGTTGTACATATTGGTTCATGTACACCGGTCTGATAGTGGTGTTGATGGCGGCAGGCCCGTACACAGCGGCAAACAATTGGCTAATCCTTAAAGTTTGGTGGGCAATGCGGCGATAGCCCCAGTAGTAGGGGTTGTTGATATTGTCATAGTTTAAAGTTTTGTCGGCACCGGAGCTGACATCCAGTTGCGCTTGGTTAAAATTGTCACTGGTTTGTTTAAACATTGTATTCCACAGCTCGTTGCTGTATTCAACGTAGACATGGATATTAGGGTTCAAATTGGCTTTTAACAAGGTGGCCAACTGGGTCACATAGTTGTTGCTGGTCGGGTCGGTCAAATCCACCCCTTCTGGGATATTGATCCAAATGTCCTTGCCGCTCTGGTTGGCCAACTGGATAGCGTATTCCCATGCCGCTCCGTTGCTGGAGTGCTGGATGGGGGCAGTCGGCAAAGTCCTGCCCGCCCAGCTGGTGACCGTGTTGCCATTGGTTTGCAGAAAATTCATAAGGCGCAGCGTGCTGAACGGTGCCAACGCATTCAGGAACTGGGTGGTGAACACCTGTGACGTACCCAAGGCATAGCCGGGGCGCAACAGTTGCACGTTTTGTAGGCCGGTGTTAATGCCGCTGGTTGGAGTGCGCTGGGTGTTGTTGAACTCAATATCCAGTTGGTTGCAATTGCTGCCTACTACCAGTTGTGCGCTGGTGGTGTTCAGTTGGGCGTTGTAGGTTTGGTTGGTGAAATAATTGCAGCCGTTCGAGAATAATTTGGCTTGACCAGTAAAGCTTAGCGTATAAGTCCCAAAAAAACTCGGAATGGTCTGGGTGAGCGGCCGGCCTAACGGATCCGATGCAAAGGTAGTGAAATACACGCCAAAATCTTGGGTCGGCCAGCCATTGCTATCAACCGTGGCTGGGTTGCCGACAGGGTCCCAAGCCACGTTCGGTTTGGCAAACCCCCGGGCGCTTTTCATGAGATCGACAAAGGTGAAGTCATTGCACCAGTCACATATACCCGCGATATTGACACCCAAACGGGTGTTGGCGTAAACGGTCGCGACAGTCTGGGGGGTTACAGTCACCGTGAGCGATTGTGTTGCCACGCCACCCGCACCTGAACAGGCCAGCGTAAAGGTTGTGGATTTTGTCAAATTGCTGACGACTTTGCTGCCAACTGGCGGCAATGCCCCCGACCACCCTCCTGAGGCATTGCAAGCCGTGGCATTAACTGATTTCCAGATAAGTGTGGCACTGCTGTTGTAAGGCACAATGGCCGGCGACGAAGTGATAGTGACAGTGGGTGGCGTTGCTATTGGCGTAGTATGTCGGCCAACCAATACCTTTTTAGCGGATGCTTGGGCAGCGGGGGGGGGGGTTGCTGAAGCGTCCGTCTGGCTCAGCAAGGCTATTGCGGCAACGAATATTTTATAGGGGAGGGGACGTTTTATGTACATTTTTACCAACCTATATAGTAGGGGGAGTTAAAGTCGCCGGGCCAATTTCATTCACGGTCACGGCCACCACTGTTGCTGCACGCTAAGTCACACGAGCGGTTTTTACCTCTTGCACTTTATTGGTGTGATGCTTTCTCGGAGCATTGGCAAACACATCATTAATAATGATCAATAGCGGATAAAATAGTTCCATTTTAATGACCAGAAAATTAAATGGAGAAACAAAAATACTGCCAGACAACTGACCGAGGCCGGTCAGATTTAACTAAGTGCTATTGAGATGGATATGTTTGATTAAAAATAATAAAGTGTATTTTTAATATCTTTACAGATCAACGCTATCTATTTTTAATTGACATGCATTCTTTTTGCCCTAAGCATAACACGTTATATCCATAAGCATTTGCCCTAATAGTGCGTATATCATGAATACAGTGATTCCCAATTCGACCTTTGTCAATAGGGTTAACTGATGTTGGGCGGTATGTTGGCAGAGCGTAGCCGAAGCCCCGCCTACGGCTTGTTTTTGCCGAGCGGTCTGTTAGTTGCGCTCCCTTCGACTACGCTCAGGGAACGTGCTGCTTTATCTGGGGCTTCTACAAGCAGATAGCTGTTTGCGTAACATCAAGCTAAGAAAGTTCTGAATAAATCGATTTTCTGACACAATTTATTCATAACTACATGATTTTAAAAATAAGAAAAGTTGATTTTTGGGTAGTGGTTGATGCTTGACTGTTTCGGGTACAATGAATGGCATGATAGCAAACATACACACATAAACACCTGCACACCTGCACACGCTGCGGAAGCAGCCACCTCACACGCAACGGGAAGACCAAGGCGGGCAAGCAGAAATTCCGCTGCCACGATTGCGGCCGTTACGGCACGCTGGACCCCGACTTGGGTTACAGCGAAGAACGTAAGGCCGAAATATTAAAGGCCTGCCACGAACGCTCCAGCCTGCGGGGGCTTGAGCGCACTTTCGGGGTGGCCCGCCAAACGGTGTCCGCCTGGTTAAAAAAAAGCCTTAGGCTTGCCGCACCTGGAAGCCACATTGTCGCAGGCCCTGCCGGAAGACGTGCTGGAACTGGACGGGCTGTGGTCGTTCGTGCGGTGCAAGGCCAACGCCTGCCGGGTCTGGATCGCGCTCTGCCGCCGCACACGCCAAGTGGTGTCCTGGTTCGCGGGCGACCGGAGCGCGGCCAGCTGCCGCCAGCTTTGGGCGGGCATCCCCGAAGCCTACCGTTCTGCCCACACCTACAGCGACTTCTGGCATGCCTACCAAGGAGTGTTTGGCGAAGGCCACCAGCCCGTCGGCAAGGAGACGGGGGAGACCGCCAATGTCGAACGCCGGGACAACACGCTGCGGCAACGTCCGGGCCGGTTTGTACGCAAATCCCTGGCTTTTTCAAAAAAGGCCGGGTTCCACCGCATCGCACTGGCACTTTTCATACACGAGTATAACTTGGAACATGCCAGTTAAGATTTAACCATTACCGGAAAATACACCAAACGAATGAAAAGTGTAGAAGTTCAGCCCGTATACAGCGTAGCGTAATACATGGAACTGACAATTGATTTGGAAGGCTTACAACAGCTTGGTTTTATTGGTGGTGATAGGTGGATTTGAACCACCGACCTGAGGGTTATGAATCCTCCGCTCTAACCAACTGAGCTATATCACCCTTTTTTAACATGTGTGGGAACATGTA
>CAJAWH010000036.1 GCA_903945605.1 uncultured Methylococcaceae bacterium
AGTAGTGTGTTGGGGTTCGTTCCCTCACCCCAACCTACGATGCTTTGTTTCCGCGTGCGCACAAAATCGGGCCACCTACTATTTGCTACTATTTGCTGGCAGACGTTTTCTGTGGGTGATATTTCTGCTTATGCAACTTATCTTCAAATTCCTGCATCAAAGTTTCAAACTCCACATTATTGATTTGCAGAAGAGGCTCGGAATCGACCAACGTATCAAAAAAACCACGCGTCTGACAAGCCTTATAGCCAGTGATAATTTGCTTGCTCACTTCAAAAAGCTTTACATTCTTGCTTTCACAGGTTTTAAGCTCCTCACTGGTAGATTTTTGCACATTCAACAAATTGCCATGCTCAACAGTCAGATCATTTTTAGCTTTGTTCAAGGCATTATACTTGCCAATGACTTCCTTCAACCTATCGGTGGTGGCATCTAATTTGGCTTGCAGATCGGCGTTTGTGGTTTTTTCCGCCACCAAGTCATTTTCCAAACCGGTCTTGGCAGACAATGCATCGGCTTTTTCCTTTTCGGATTCTTTTTTCAACTTGTCCAAATCAGCCAGCGTCTTATCATTTTCTGCCTTCAATTTGTCACGCTGCGCGGTCATATCCTGCACCATCGCCTGCAACTTATTGACAATTTTGGCATTGCCGCCTTTTTCCGGTGCGGCATACAGATCAGCGGAAAAGGCACAGACAAACAATATTGCCGCCAGTGAACGTCTTGTAAGGATGAGCATCATTAGAATCTCGTATTGATGTCAAGTTGCAGGGTGTCTATGCCCCATTTAGGCCCAGTGATCACATCTGTGCTTAACCATCTGCCGGTCAGCCAAGTGTTTTTCATGATGCCGTAGTTACCGCCCATCGACCAACCTTTAGCATTGGTGCCGCCCAAATGGAAATCGGAGTCGGTATAAGCATCTAAAACCGCGTTGGATTCTATATAACGGTATTGCGCGAACACGTTCCATTGGCCATTACGGTCAACTTTAGGCCAACCAGCATCCATGCGTACTTGCCAAGCAGTAGTGCCGCTGTTATAGGGGTTCAATAAAGCCGTATTGCGCATGACATTGCCAATATTTTTTGCAAAATCACCCGCTAACACCACATGGTAAGGGGCAAACATCGCCATATTGTAACTGCCGTTAACATTGACAATCTTAAAGTCAGAAGCCAAGCCAGCCAGACCCACAACACCATTCGTTTCACAAATAGAGGTCAAGCTATTGCCGCCTTGCATAAACTGGGGAACAGATTGGTTATTGTTTGCTGTGTTAGTGCCACAATTAGAATTTAAGCCATTAACCAAGTTTTGGCTATTGTTAACCGAAGCTTTAATATTCTGATAATCATAATACGCAGCAGCCATACTGAACACATCTTGGTTATCGAAGCCCCATTCCAAGCCTGTTTGACCGCCAAACATCCATTTGTTATGTGATGATTGCGATTGCGAGAACGCCCCGCCTGCCGTGGCGCGGTTATTGATTGAGTCTTGTAACGGGAACGCACCTACCGTCATAAATACCGAACGTGAACTGTCGGATTTTTCGGCAATACCGTCACTAGAGGACAAATTGTGCCGTGCTGTGCTATACAAACCTTCAAACGACAAGTCAGCATCCCACACCAACTCACTGCCGCCAGTGAATTCACCACCGCCGACAAACCAAGGGTTTTGGGTACGCCCACCTGCTACGGTCAACCATTTGTAGCCATCCGTGTCAACCGCTTCGTATTTCAAGAAAGCACGATCCAAGTTGAACTGATACTGTCCGCCGTAATTGCCCAAGGTTTGGTTGGTGGAAATAGGGTTAGGGATATTACCGGTAGCCAAACGGATGCCGGTTTTTAAACTATCGTTAATTTTGGCATCAATCGCCAAGCGCAACCGCTCCCTAAACCACTGCCTGCCTGTAGTGGTATTATAAAAAGCGTCATTGGAAAGATCATTAATAGCCGATGCGCCGTTATTAATCGCTTGATAATTGTAATAATAGCCACTAGCACCAGGTGCGTTATTACCTGGGGCCATATAATCGCCTTGCGAACGCAAACGCAAATCCCCAGACAACTTAAAGCGGTTTATCCAATCCGGCAAAGCACTGGGCACGCCCCATTGTTGGGTTTTGGCTTCTTTAATGACATCTTGGGTCACATCAGCACGCAGCTCCGAACGCACTTGCTGGCGTATTTCGTCTTTTACAAAATCTGGCACATAAGGTACTCGCACCTCACCCGGCTCGGCAGGTGTGGCATCGGTCGCCCCGCCCGCTTTAGCTTGATTGGCTGCTTGCTTTTCGGCATCGGCTTCCGCCCGCTTAATCATCTCATCAGCCACTTTTTCAGTTAACACGCCTTGTTTGACTAATTCTTTAATCAGATTAGTTGTGGTGTTACGCAGTTTTAGAAGCTCCTCTTTTTCACCCGCTTGGGCCAGACTCACCAAACCACAAAGCGCAAAAGCCAGCAACTGCTGTTTATTGTCCATATCTATACCTGTTTAAATAGCTGTTAAATTGTGTCTTTAATCCGTAATTTGACGGGTTGTTCCATGCCAGCGGGAGGCTGCTCATTAAATTTTTTCAATTTGCCCAACACCTTGGTCAACAAGGCATCAATCTCGGGGTCATTGCTGCCTTTGGCCACTTCAATGCGCTTTACCGTGCCATCAGGTTCTATCCAAATATCAACAATCGCTGTAAAACCTTTTTTACGTAATTCGTCTTTTTCGGACAACAGCTCTTGCACTTCATTTTTGATAATGCCGTGATACCAAGCAAATGGATTGCCGCCCTCACCGCCGCCCAACAGACCCTTGCCGCCTTTACGGCCGACCAAACCAAAACTGTCCGAACCGGCGCCTCCTTCAGCATCCAAGCCCAAATCACCCGGTGGTGGCTCTGCCACATCCGGCAACGGTTCCGGCTCCGGTTCCGCCTCAGGCTCCACCTGCTCCATTTTTTCTTCTGGCGGTGGTGGCTGCTCCACTTTAGGGGGCGGTGGTGGCGGTGGCGGTGGCTTAAGCACCGTGATAGGCTGGATTTTCTTCTCCTTTTTCTCAGGCTTATCTTCCATGTTGCCAATAAATTTAACAATCAAAAATATTGACACCAGCAAAACCACAACACCTATTAAAGTGGGTATATAGGCCTTAAAACTCTTTTTATGTGTTGTCATGCCGATGGTCTTATTTGACTAAATTTTGGGTGACAAGACCGATTTGCGTGATGTCCAACTTACCTAGCAGAGCCAGTACATTGACAATATTCACATATTGCACAGCGGCATCGCCTTTGATGACCACCGGCAAGGCAGGGTTGACCGCTTTGTATTGCTGTAAGGATGACTCCAGTTGCTCCATAGTCACCGGATAAGTGTCCAGAAATATTGTACCATCAGCAGTGATCGTGATCGCCTTGGTTTGTGGCTTGGACAAGCTGGGGGCATCACTCGCTTTAGGCAAGTTGACGGTAATGCCTTGCACTGCCGCTGTAGTCATCAGAATGAACACCACCAGCAACACATAAGCCAAATCCAGCATGGGCGTAACGTTAATCTCATCGTACGCTGCGTTTTCTTCTTGTACTTTCATGACCTGTTACCCGCTGCCCTTAAGTATGTTCTTCGGCCAACTTGGCAACGAATTCATCCACGAAAACATGCAAATCCGCTGTCACCACTTTAATTTGGCTACCCAGATAGTTATAGCCAAACAGTGCCGGAATCGCCACCGCCAAACCGACCACCGTTGCCGTCAAAGCCGCAGCAATACCTGGCGCAATCGCGTTTACGTTAACTTCACCGCTCACCGCAATCGCCGCGAAAGTGATCATTACCCCAACCACCGTACCCAGCAGACCCAAAAACGGGCCACCGGAAATGGCTATGGTCAACAACACCATTTGTGAATTTAATTTTTGCAGTTCGCGCACCACCACAGCATCCATTGAAGCCTTGACAGCCGCCATTGCCGAAGCGCTCAATAAGTTACCCGACTGTCCTGAAGCACCAGTGGGCTTTGACAAGCGCTTGTTCATTTCTTGCACACCGACATGATAAATGCGGTACAGTGGGGAACCAGAAAAATCGTCATGTTGTGCGGTCAAAGAAAACAGCAAAGGCGATTCATCAAACGCTTCTTGTCCGCTTACATCCTGCTTATCCAAGGTGCTGAAATCACGGGACCCCAACTCGGCGAAAGCTTCTTCAAAACGTTTGTTATATTTAGCCACACTATTTAACACAATGCCTTTAGTGATCATCACCAAGGTACTGATAACAAACATCACCATCAAAATACCGATGATCACCCAACCGTCAATGGTCACGTTCTTCAGGGTGGCCACCACATAAGACTCGCCACCTTCCTCACTGTCCGGGCCGGCATCTTCATCATAAGTCAGGATAGCCGAACTGGCCCCTTGCATATCCACATCAAACTTTATGGCGTTGGCATCACGGGCCACTTTATACAAGGTCAATTGGTCCAACAAACCATTAAAGCCCCGTGCGGCAATCGTATCGGCACCCAACGTGATTTCACCGGACAACTCGGGCAACGCATAAGCAAAATTACCGGCAGCCACACCATCCACATACAGCAGCAATTCGCTGGCATTGGCAACCACTGCCACGTTATGCCAAGCACCAGGGGCCAACGTGGCAGTCCCGGCAAATTCCTGTTTACCAGCACCGCCAGTCACTTCAAGCACGGGTGTCTGATCTTTAATGGCTAACGTGAAACCCGCTGCAGGGGCAACACGCTGCAACACCACCGCATTGGTTTGTGGTTGGTCAAATTTTATCCAAGTCGAAAAAGTCCAGCCGTTGGCAGGGGCCATTTGCAGGGAAGGTGCAGCCGGTATCCTGACCACCTGACCGCCCTGAAATTGCGCAGCCGAGCCTATCAAACCACTATCCACCAGTGTCGCGGTGGCTTCGGAAGGATTATTGGCATTAGCGGTCAAATCTTTAATGGCTGTGCCGGTGAACGAATAATCCAGCACCTCATTGACGGCAAACGAACCTGGGGCATCCTGTGCGTCAACCGCTTCGGCATTGGCGTAATACAACCAGAAAGCCGGTTCCGGTTGGGTGGCAATGTCGGCAGGCAACTTGACCCAAATCAAGGCCATTTCGTTTACGGTGTCGAGCTTTTCGATAAAGTACTTTAGAGGGGTTTTCTCATCACCCGCCAATACCCGAAAATCTTTGCCCTGCTCAGCCAGTTCAGCAAAATACGCAAAATTGCCGGTATGCAAACGCACCAAAGCAAAAGCATCTCCCGGAATGGTTTCGCCTGATTGCTGAAGTTTTTGTTTGTCCAAGGTGATTTTTTTCTTGTACCCCCAATCATCATTCCACCAAGCGGTCGCCATATTAGGCAACAAAATCAAACATATCAGTAAAAGCCAAAACCGTTTCATCATTATTTCCCATTTAATTTGATAATTGAATTATCACTTAAATTAGTTACAAAAGTATTAATTAACCAAGCGATAACATTGGTCAACTGATTAAATACACATCAAATTGTCTATTATAAAAAGCCATTAAGGTCAGTTTTTACAACCATGTTCATCCTTACACTTGTTGCTGCCCAACACTTCAACGCTTAACACCCCTAACGCAGCTTGTTTGCTTTTTGATTTTCCGTCATCAGCCGAATCAATAGACGCTTGGGCCACTTGGGTGACGTTGGCCGCCACATTGCTGACCCCCGTCAAACCTGCCGCGACACTCGCCGAAGCTGCCGGAACACCGGTGCCCACACCGCCAACCTGAATGTTATTGGCACCAATGACCGCCGTTGCGGAAATGGTCACGTTGTTTGCACCAATGCCTGCCTCACCGGCATTAACCACGCCGCCCGGGGCAAACAAATAAGCATTGCCACTGGGCAAGCCATAATTGGCCACCGCCCTGATACCACTGCCCGACACAGCCGGAGCGATAAGGGTCTGCTTGAGATCATTTTGGTAGCTCACCGTGACAGTCGGCACCGACAATGCCGATTTGGCACCGCGCCCCGCATCGATGTTGCCGGATGAAGACCAAATCAATACATCACCACCACCTTGTGTAAATACCCTTGACTGGTTCACCTCAAAATCGCCACTGGAGAAGGCATTAATGTTGCCCGCCGCTTGGGTGATAATACCCAAATCAGTGGAATCTTTGACCAACCCAGGGAAAACAAAAGGCAAACCGGCATTAATAGAGCCGCCTGGCACCGTCAAATTAATATCCCCACCCTGCTTGGTTTGAATGGTGCTGAAGATCAAACTTAAATTTCCGCTCCAAGTCGTTCCTGGGAATAAATTATTAATAGCCGCAAAACCACTGGCATTACCAACACTTTTATCTGCAGCAGATGCGCTACCAGCAATAATCAGCTCGTTATACAGCACTGCGTCCAAAGCCACATTTAATTGCGGCTGTATTGACAAATAAGTGTCAGGGCTTAATCCACCAAATATGACCAAAGCCTGTGCATCAGTCACTGAAGCATCACCCGGCAAAGTCCTGACAAAATCGCCTATTGTTTTTGTCACTGAAGACAGCACACTATCATAGGTCAATTTAATACTGCCATTAATACTGCCATCCGGCAATTCTTGGATATTTGGCGCAAATGGCAACCCCTTAGTTGCCTCAGCTTTTAAAAGGTCAATCAAGCTTTGTGGCATGGATTTTTTATAGCTATTGGCCGGGTCGCTCAAATAAGCAATAAAATTGGCATAATCCGGAGTTTTATTATTATTAAGACCGGCAATTACCGACAGACTAGCCCCGCCCGTGGGCAAGTTGGTTTGTGAGATATTACCTGTGGATATAATCCCATCGGACAAACCCAAATCAATATTCCGACCACTTTTAACCAACAGCGCCCCTGGCCCGTTAACCGCAATCTTGTCATTCAAATTACTCGAATCCAGCGAACCGATAACATTCAGCGCCACCGGATTGGTAATGTCCCTGCCTGCTGATACCACTGACACCATCGATGCATCATTGTTTTGTAAAGTTGCATTGAGATTGACAATATCCCTGCCCGCTTGGATGATGCCCGACTTGCCGACATACAAATTGACTTGGTTGATATCCCCTTGTTGGGTCACCAGATAAGCAGGCTGGTTATCATTCGCATGTAAGATAGGCGCATTGGTCGTATATAAGGCCTTAGTGCTGGAGTTCTTCACTGGGAAGGAAAAATAGCCATAAGTGATGCTAGGGTCAGTCATGCCGGGCACATAAGCAGTCGGCAAATTGGCAATTGGAATATCCAACATGGTGATCAAACCGGGTGTGGCAGAAGAAATGCCGGTGATATTATCCCTTGCCAACACCACCAAAGAAGACTGGTTGGAAGGGAAAAGGTCAATATTCCCCAGCAGCGTGCTCCCGCCATAAGCAACCGCCTGCAGCGATGCCGGATAAATGCTGGCTAAGCCGGTAAGCGTATCATTAAATCCATTAGCCGCCGCGGCAACTGAATTGTCCGTACCTAGCACCACATCCCCCGACAAAGAACTGGCGCTAATGCCACTCGTGCCGGTGTAACTAAAGAACTTGGCGGTGCCAATCATAGGATCACTGACCGCTGACAAACTGAGCCCATCACTCGCCATCAACGTTATATTGCTGTTGCCCAAAAACAATTGCGGGCCAGCAGTCAATGGAAGATTGTTGCCCGTGCTATTGCTGCTGCCGGTAATTTGACCACCCGCGGTGATAGTGCCAGTACCCTGCCCTAAATAATAAACCCCACCACTAATATCACCTCCCGCACTGACTGCCAAATTGCCGCCGCCGTTCACCTCAATCACATTAGTGGTAAAAATGGGGTTGCCATTGGCATCCACCGCCGGATTACCGTTGGCATCCAGTTTGGGCTGCCCAACCTCTTTGCCACTGGTGGGCATAATGACCGACAAATCACTAATGCTGCCTTGGGCATTAATAGTCACGTTACCGCCACCAAATGAGCCAAAATTCTCCGCAAAATTGGCTGAGTAACCGTTGCTGGCGAAGCCAATGCCCCATGTGGTGGGGTAAACATCACCGGCAACTTTATTTTGTGGTGGTTGCGAGAAATACAACCACGTTGTATTGGTTAAAGCGTTATTGATGATTTGGTCAGTGCTGACACCCACTATATTATTATCAGTATAAACATTTAGGCTACCCCCATCCGTCGGGTAATCCACAAATGGGAAAACACCACTATTAGCCAGCTGTGCAGTTGTGCCGTAAGGGTCTGTAGCCGACACCCTACCACCGATATAAACCGTGGCATTCTGATTTTCTAGGACAATATTTCCACCGGAGGCCAGCGTTATATTGCCTGTGCCCGTCCTGATATAAGTCTGGCTGCCATCCGAGGAACCGATCGCCAAATCTTTACTGCCAGCCGCCAAATCAGCGGCATTGGCGGCTACCGTTGCCAAAGTATTGGCTGAATTCATATCAGCTCCAGAAACCAATTGGTAAGACCATGAATCCACAGGCATGATTGACAAATTACCTTGCGGGTTAAGACCAAAACCATCGGTTAAAGAGCCTTGCATAACCAAGCCCTCTGATGCCCTTATGACCAAATCCCCAGGTAATATGGAATGGGCATTACCGGACGCATCGGTATAATTCTGCCAACCATAAAAATCCCATGTCGTCCCTAACCCTAACGTCAAAGTGCCGTTGTAATCCAATTCAACACCTGGTCGCAACACGATGCCAGAACCCAAGCTAACTTGGGCGGTTTCCATATAGCTGGCCGTATCGGACTGCACTAAGTTAATAAAGTCCGTAGTAATGTTGCCAGTGGGCAGCATATCTATATTGTCTATATTATCTATGTCTGCATTGCTATACTGTTTCACCGCCTCAGCATAATACTGGCTGTAACCACTGACCGCACCCAACACAGGGTCAATATTGACACCGGTACCATTCCTTAGTGCCCGCAACGTCACCGAGCCACCTTTGTGGTTAGCCGCACCACTGACATCAATAACCGAACCCTGCTGCACACTCACCGCAGCATGGGAACTTGTGCCTGCACCCAAGCTAGACAGCAACACCGTGCCACCATTGCCGGTTGATCCTTTCGCCAACAACTGCCCGCCATTAGCCAGAGCAACCGAGTTGCCTGCATAAAGGTTGATCGTGCCGCCTTGTCCACCGTTGGCGTCCAATGTGCCGCTCAAGTTGATATTGCCTTTATCGGCGACCAATGTGATGCTATTGGCCACCACCTGCTGCCCAGCTGCCTGCACAATATCCGCATCCCGGGAACGGAATGCAATGCTGTTGCTAATCCCTGCTGCCGATAGTGCCGCCATAACCGTATCAAAATTACCCGCGCCAAAATAGCTCGCTTGGTCGATTTGGGCGCTGCCACCGTGCGCCAATATTTTTCCTGACATATCGACCGCTTGACCGGGCGCCTTTAAAATCAAAGTGCCTGCGCTGGCACTGCCGCCACCGGCATTCAAATTAATGCTGGAACCCGCCTGCAAATGCACCGAACCGACATCGGCAATGGCACTAAAACTCCCGCCGGGGGTATATTGCACAGAATTGGCAAAAACATCGGCACGGCCCGCCAAATCAATTTGCGCGTTTGCCCCCACCACCAAATCGTTCTTTACAGATTCAAGGCTCAGCTTGCCAGAAGGCATAGTGACTTGGGTATTAAAATTAATACCATCCGCCAGCACACTGATTTGCCCGCCATAATAAGGGGTGACCGGTGACACAGCCTTACCGGCACTACTAAAAGTGGCCTGATGCCCAGTTGCATCAATCACCATATTGGCACCACCCACCCCCGTCAAATAATCGGCGGTCACATTAAAATCCCCTGCAACCGTCAGGCGGCTTTTTCCGTCGGCAACAAAGGCATTGCCAGCACCATCCTGATGGGCAACATTAATATTAGTGGCAGCAAAGCCATTAATGGCAAAATTCCCCGCCCCTTGCGTGTAACTATTTGTCGATATATCAAGCTGGCCACTGCCCGTACCCGCAGTGGTTGATGCCGCATTTGATGAATTCTGTACAGAAATGCTGTCCGCTTGGATTTTAACCACCTTGCCCGCATTATTAAATCCGGAAATGGCCGCCGCATTTAACTCCAACTTACCAAAATGTAAAGCGGACACGCTGCCGTTGTTACCAACAACCCCGACATTGCCATAAAAATTAATGCCGCTGCTGCTATTGATCAACAACTCATCGACATTTAACAAAGCCAACTGGGCGTTGCTCAACTTTAACGCATTATCTGACAGGCCGCTGACCTCACCCAAATCAATGCCATTGGTGTTCAAGCTTAACGAACCACCCTTCATATCGATACTGCCCAGCACACTGGCCTGACCCGGGGTATCCAGCAACACTGATTTTAATGCACTGCCTGAACCGTTGATGGGCAAACCATTAATAGTGCTGTCTGCAGCTATGTTCAAATTACCATTAGGGTCAGTGCTTGAGGGAGTCCTGGTCACCGTCACCTGATTATCAGCCGACACCCGCAATAATGCACCATTACCTGTCACATTCAGCACCGTGTCACCGGTATTGACCGGCGCACTGGCAGTCAATACGGCCCCTTTTTGCACGTCAATCAGCGTATTTGCCGCCACCAACAAATCCTTGGTTTGTAAATTGACACCTTTTTCAAAAGTGACCGTATCACTATTAACAGTAATGTCAGTTTGTCCGGTCACATTATTAAACTGGCTTGTTCCGCCCAAAAACAAGCTGTCCAAACCCAGTGCATTCAGATTGCTGGCCAAAACTTGTAACTGGTTAGCCACCGGCTGGGTGCTTAAGGTATTCACCACATCAATAGCTGCAGCCGTTATATCAACCTTCCCGCCCCTGCCCCCGGTCGGGGCCGAAGACTTGATAGTGCCTTGCAACAATAAAGAGTCCTGTGCCTCTAAAAACAACTGACCACTGTCTTTAGGCAACAACGGGATGCTGGCGGCGGCATTGGCCAGTGCTTGCAACGTAAAGAAATTATTCGCCGTCTGCACGACATAAGCAGAATGCGTGCTGATTTGCTGGCTATTCTCGATCATGAAAGCAGAATTGAGTGAATCGCGGGTGCCGGTTGCGGTATTTGTGTAATAGCCAGAAACAATAGGCACACCATCCGTCCGTTGGCTGTTGACCACAAAGCCTTGGCTATTGCTAAGCGGGGTGATCAGATAAGCGCCCGGCAGCAAGGCATAACTCGATGGCATAATAGTATAAGTGCCTGCTGGCAAACCGTTGCCGCCGCTTAAATAGACACTGCTACCGGCCTGATAAAGGGCTTGTTGGCTGGCGCTAAGCAGCGATAAAGCCGAACTTTGCAGCGGATCGAACGGTGACAAAGTAGACGCCAACACCGGCACCACAGCAAACCCGCCATTATAAGAAGGGCTGCCCGGCGCCAAATAATCATTACTACCGCCAATCCCCGACCTGAATTCATAAGCCATCAGATCACCGCCACCCCTAATATCGACCACGCTGCCCTGGGCCATATTAATATTCGGTGCAGCCAACGTCACCTGCTTGCTCTGGATGGGATTGTTTTCAGGTTTGCTATTAAAGACAATGCTGTATTCACTATAAGGGTATACCCAACTAGAGCCACCTAAGGTAGTGCCAAACGGTATCACCGTGCTGACATCGGCACCGGAAACGGATGTCAAACTACCACTGCCTAATGTCAGGTCACTGGTTGCCAACAAATTGATAGAACCGAACGGCGCTTTCAAGACACCATCCTGATTGATGGTCGCCGCACTAAACGTCAGTGAACCATTGGCAGAAAGCGGTGAGGGGTCGGTGTTAGTACCGCTGATGGTGATAACCCCTTGCGGATTTGCAGCAGCATCGACAACATTAAAACTAAACTGCGACAAGGTGCTTGGATAAATCTGGCTAGCCTGCAAATTAATATTGGCCATGGTGGTCATAGAACCAATATAACCGGCATAAACATCAAGCACATTGTTATTCACGGTTTCTTGCTGGGTATTAAGCTGACCATTCACGCGCAGATCATGGGTGTTTTTTAACGTGATGTTGGCAAAACCACCCCAAACCGTGGCACCTGTCAAATCTGTCCACTGGGCTTGGCTAGTAAAATTGCCGTTGCCGCTATAAGGGGTGCTTGCAGTGGTGGAAGTCGTCCACGCTGGGGAGGTAACATCCAGATAAGCCGTGTTTAAACTGACGTTGCCGGAGCTGGCACTGGCATCGGCGCTCCAGCCAATGATGCTGGCGGTGATGTCAATGTTTGACCGGGCAGTCAAACTCACATTGCCTTCAAAATTGACCACATCAGCATTAAACCGGACATCATCAAAGCCCCCTTGGCTAATCATCTGGCTAGTGACCGTTGCCTTGCCATATAAACTATCCGCTGCAAAAAGATTAGTGGTGTTCTGATCATTTGCATAATTGTCTAAATTGTCACCGTAGCGGAGCTTACTATCCAACTGCACCGCTTGGTTTTGGTTGATATTGATCACATAAGGCTCAATCGGCGGAAAAGCCGCGCCACTGCCGCCCGGGCTGTGGTCTACGTTATCATGGGCATTGGTCAGGGTAACGTCCAGCTGGCCATTTTTATTGCTGGCGGAACCGGCAAAACCGGACAAACTGCCATCCAACACCATCCCCGCATCTGCCGTCAAACTAATTTGACCGGCATCAGAACCGACATTTTTAGCCGCAAACCCCGCGACCAAAGCACCGTTTGAACTGACCACCGGCAAATCCAATTGTGCGCTGGTGCCGGACACATCAATCGACGCTTGCTTATCCAAGCGGTTCTGTATCACCACATAACCACGGTCGGCCTGCAACGCCACTGTGCCGCCATTCAACACACTACCGGTAACTATTCCGGGGGAATTGGGGACATTATAAGCAACCGCCCCTTTCGCCAATAATTGCGCATTACTGCCCACCCAAATGGCTTTGTTCGATTCGTACTGGGTATTGTTGCCATCTCCGACCAACAAAAGCTTGATCGAACCATCCGGGGTATTAATCAAGCCATCAACAAACACGCCGCCCTTTGACGAAGACGTTAGGCTAACGTTAGCATTATTATCCGCCACAATGGAGCTGCCCGTTTCCATGCTCACCCCCAACGCCCCGGTCAGTGACAGGTTAACAGCTTGCCTAAGTGTATCCGCCTGTTGCCATGCCTGAGCCAAGCCCTGTAACTGGCTGAAACCATCCATCGATGCGCCATTACCTTGATTAACATAACCGCCTTGTAAAATCCGGTGTTGTTGGGTCAGGTGCAAATGGACATCACCCGTCACCGTCAAAGCCGAACTGTTTTCGCCATTGCCATTGCCCACCAAATTGATCGAGCCAAACCCGCCATTTTCGGCAATTTTCAGATTGCCGTTTTCAGCCGTCAACAACAACACGTTGTCATTAACCGGCACAGTTGCGCCCGAAACCAAGATATTGCTGCTGTTAAGCGTCAAAGTGCCGCCTTGCGACAAAGCATAAGCCGATAACTGACCATCCAAATGCAACCTGGCCGTACCCGACAAAATCGTATTGGAAGTCAGGCTAATGCTGCCGCCCGTGCCAGCGGTCAGCACATTCGCCACCGAATTGGCAGCACCGCCGTTGGCCTTGATGACCGAACCGGCATTAAGGAACACATCGCCTTGGGCACTGATATTGACACTGCCGCCATTAATCAATAAAGGTGTGGTTGGCATAGCCGCGCCACTCACTTGCGCATAATCATTGACCCAACGACCGGACACATCAATACTGCTGTGCTTGGAAACCGTGACGGTTTCCTTGCCATCATTGAAAATGCCTGCATCAGCCGTCAGATTGACCTTACCGCCCGGCAAATAAATATTGCCTTCCACATCAATAGTTTTGCCCTGTATGGCTAATGATCCCGCCGATGCCAAATTAGCATGGGGCGACAAAGTCACGCCACTGTCAATAATGACATTGCCCACCGTCTGCACACTGATATTTTGCAAACCCGACTTATTGACAAAATCTTGGGAAAACACCAGCGGACTAGGATTGCCGCCCACGCTAGGGAACACATCATTGACACCCAACTGCAAAGCCGTCTGGGTGGCTGCAAAATCAATCACCTGAGCGGAATAAAAAGTCGCGCTGTCGGTGCTTGACAAATTATTGAAGCTAAACGTGCCGCCTGTCGGCGCCGTGCTGGCACTGCGCTGGTAAGGCCCGCTCACTGCACCTGCCTGCAAATCGCCGCTCCAAGCCAGCTTGGGGGCAAAGATATTCAGCGCCCCAGCATTCAAGCCCTGCACATAGCCTTGCTCAAAGTGACCCATCGAATAGGCCGGTGTGTAATACCTGATATATTGGCTTGGATCGGTGATCCATTTAGGATGGGATTCAACAATCACCCCCGCCACAGCGGTGTAAACTTGATTAGGGTCAGCTTGGCCAATATTGACCAATCGACCAAATTGGTCAACCAATTGGCTGGATAAAATATAACCGTCCTGATAAGCAACCGAACCACCCGACACATTGATTTTCGCGCCGCTGTCCACTGACACCGCACCGTCAGAGGCAATATTGACCGTGCCGCCATTGGCCAAGCGTTCTTCCACGGTTCTGGCAATCCTGCCTATCGAACCACTGACATCAAGAATGGTATTGGCTTGCCTTAAATCCACAAAAACCGTCGTACCCAATAACGGGCCATTTTTTTGCAACGGCGAATCACGCAAGTCATAACTCTGCACAGAAATGGCCGCATCATTGCGTGCCATAGCCACTTGGATGTTTTGTATGCCCGACACATCAATCGATGCGCCTTTTTCCAACAGCACCTTGCCTGCATTGGCGGAACTATCCATGGTATGGACGGTTAACAGGCCAGTGACCGGATCAATGTTAGCGGGTGTGGTGGTGGCAATAATGTTGACCTGGGCGCCCGGCGCAACAATAGCCGCCCCCGCATCTGTCCCGTTAGCCCCTTGCATATCCACCTTATCCGCCACCACTTGAATTAACGATTGCGCCTGTGCTTGGGCATCGTAAGCGGTCGGGCCACTGTAATCAGCAATAATTTCATTAACCTTGGTGGCAGTCTCGTTTTGTGCCAGTAGCTGGCTATTGCTGGTATCCGGCAAAATTTGTGTCAGGCTGGCCGCCCCCATATTAACGGCTGACTGAGTGCCCAGACCATCACCCGCATCGGCGCTGCGCACCGTCTGGTTGGCCACTAAATTGCTGCCTTGGTAAGCATGGTTTTCTTCAGCCAGCAAACGGATGGAACCATTCTCATTAACCGAAGTGGTGGCGGTCAAACGACCTTCTTGGTTGACCACAAAACCTTGCAAAGTGATATTGCCTTGTTTGGCCAACACATCGCCGATATTGGACACTTTGCCACCGGTGTCAACCTCCACCACCATGCCATGAAACGGGCTTTTGGCATCCGCAGCTTGCAAGTACACCTTGTCCTGGCTAGCGACCATGATCACCTGACCAAAATTATCAGTGCTGATGGACCCATCATTTTCAACCGTGGGCCCAGCCAACACCACCAAACCATCGTTGCCGCTGGCATGGATGTTGGCACCCTTTTGGACAATAATGGCACTGTTTTTATGCGCTGCAGTAGCCGCGCTGCTGTTGTCATTACCTAAACTTGGCTGTGGAGGATTGGCGCTGCCTTGCTGGGTGATGCCTGTCAGCAATGCATCATCAGTTATGGCAAGATTGGAAGCAATCAGAGAATGTGTGTCAACCACGGAATGTTGGCCGAACACAAAACCGTCCTGGTTATAAAGGTAGACTTGCCCATTAGCCGTGATGCTGCCCATAATTTGACTGGCACCACCACCAGAAACACGGTTCAATACCACAGAAGAACTGTCATGTTCCTTAAAAATGACTTGGTAGCCCGCAGCAATATTAAAGTTCTCCCATTGCAGCGTAGTCGGGCCAGTCTGGCTGCTGGTGTCAACCGTTTCGGTAGTGCCCTGATGGGTAATAATGGCTTGATGGTTAATATTCGTGTTTGGGTCTTGGCTAGGGTCAATAGCGGGCAATCCAGTGGCGGTTGCCAAAGCTGCCGCCATATCGGCTTCACCGTGCGCATAGGCTACATGTAACGGGGACATCAACAGGCCACCCGCAATGGCAACACGGACACAAGCCGCCAAAGGTGACAACCTGAACACTTCGTCCAAGGGTGAATGGGTGATGCTGGATTTAATGACCATAACCAATGCCTTTATGCCTATTTGTTATACAACCGGAAAACAAAAAATATCAACCTGTGTCACTGCCTTGGCAAAACAACAAGCTCAAATAAAAATACCCGCCTACTCAAACTAAGCTGGGTGTAAACCATTACAGCGGTTAGCTACAGACCATGCCCGCGACCGCCCGTGCTGGGCAGATCGCATGACATTAGCCCCCTAAATCAAAATTCAGTGGCGACATTAAAATGGAATTTAGGGTCACCGCTTTGGATAGTTTGTAAAGACAACATCGGAAAACCCACATCCAAAGCACCCGACAAATATTTGAGCATCCGGAAACGCATGCCCACACCGGCACTCGCCAAATTGTAGCTGGTCTTGGTGTTATGTCCTGGGATGGGATCCAAAATCCAACCTGAACCACCATCTAAAAATGCCAGTGCCTGCAGTTTGTCCAATGACTCCACACTCAACGGGGCAAGATGCGGCGAGCGCAACTCCATCGAAGCAATCACGCCACGGTCAACTAAAGTCTGGGTTTCGTAATAACCACGCACGCTTTGCATCCCACCAATGGACAATTGCTCGTTGCTGATGATCGGCGAATCGGCCACCTGACCGTTCATACGGCCAAAAAATTGCATCCCTAAAGGCAATTCGTGGGTGTGGTTAAGGTCGGCCTTGAAAATACTATAATTGGCGCGGGCATTATATCGTTTGTTTTCAAACTCCGATTGGCTGTTGCCCACGCCACGCACCGAGAAACTGACCCCCACATTAAATGCGGTCAAGGTGTTTTTTTGTTTAACCGAACCACCATATTGCGCCATAAACGGCGTATAGCTGATAGGCGTGACAATACCTTGGCTGAGGGAATTGGCAGCCGAAAGGTTTTCCCTAAAAAACTTATGGTCTGCACCCACCGTCAAGCTGTGTGTATAGGCATCCAAGCCCGGCAACGGCTTGACCAAGCGCACCCCATAGATGTCACCGGCACCCAACACCAAAATCGACCCGGCATTGGCGGCGGTGTTCGATGACGAACTGACCGCATACAATGCCAAGCGAGTGGAGGTATTGAATAAAGGCATGGCATAAGTGCCGGCCCAAACATCAACCTGCTGGCTATTTTCCGGCGCCACCTGATACATCAGCGAGGCACTGTGCATTTTCTGCCAAAGGTTATCGTAATGGACAGAAGAAACCAAGCGCAACAAACTGGTGGAAGCGGTGTTACGACCATTCAACTCCACCTTGCCATGCAAGGGCAAATTGTCCTTTACTTTTAGGTCAACCTCTAAAGTGCCCGGCGTTTCCCCTGCCCGCAACACCGGGGTTATTTTCCGGTCCGGACTTTGGCCGGCCAATGCGTTCAGCTGCTTCTGCATAACCGGCAGGTTAGGCACATTGCCTTCCGCCAACTCAGGCACACCGGCCTTGATCTGTTCCAAGGAGAAATAATTGGCGTCCTTGACCCTTAACCGCGCTATTTTGCCTTCGACCACCTGCAAATACGCCACACCTTTGTTGACATATTGCTCCGGAATATCGACAGAAACGGTCTGGTAGCCTTTGCCCCGATATAACTTTTCCAAGCTTGCACGGGCATCTTCAATGGTGGCCATAGTTTTTTTAGGCCCCAAAAACGGATACACCGTGCGCTCCAGTTCTTTCCGCTCGAGTAAAGTGTTGCCTTTGACCCGCAGCTCATAAATATCAAAAGCATCGGTCGCATTGGTTTCTGGCTGGTCTGCATACACGGCATCTGCACACAACAGCATCAGAAAACATATCAAAAGTTTTTGGGCAGCATTACGCTTAAATAGGTTTGTTCGCATAATAATTGGCTTATCCGTATACCATCTGGCATTTTATATCGACGTTAAAAAACAGTAGCCAGCATGGCTAACAAATAACTTGCTGCTTTTTTACAAACGGTGCGTGAGAATTTATGGTTGGGCATGTAATCCAATGAAAACCGTTGGTCAACCAGCCCTGCCCGACCGCCTATTTTCAGTTGCATTGTAGCTGGCAAAGCGATGCCAAAACCACCCCAAAGGCTACACTGGCTATCGGCAAATTGTTTGGCAAGCCAGACAAATAACCATAGTGGCTTACATTATAAGGGCATCATGTTAAATTTTAATGAAACGCACAGCCATTTCCCTGACGGGCTATTTTGCCAAAAAAAAACCGGGCTAGCCAATTTGGCTAGCCCGGCTTTATCCAAAGCTTAGCGTACAACCCTTACCCTGCTTACCTAAGCAAGCAGGGTAACGTTAACTTAGTTAACTGGGTTTGGAACTAAAGAGATAGCTTCTTTTGAAGGAGCTTCATTGGAGTTTGTAAATACCAATGGGTTACGGCAATCATCTGTAGCACTGGTGCCAGTGCCTGGATAGATTGAGTAGCTCAATGGGTTGACAGGAGCTGCAGTGTTTACAGTGCCATCAGTGTTGGCATAGTTTGGAGTAGTGTCGTTAGGAATACTCATACCGCCACTCAAACCCCATGGGAAGCTTGATACTTTAGCATTAACCGCACCGATAACAGCTGGTTTGGTGAATGAATTGATCATTTCACTCACTAAGCCGTTTGCAGTTTTGTACAAATAAATCGCTTCAGCCCACAATGGGTATGCACCGTTGGCAACATTTTGCAAGGTTGGTTCAAAGCCATCGATTTTGATGATGCGATAGTTTTTAGAGGCGTCTTTTGCAGCGCGGTCAAGTGAGATGTAACCAATTGCCCAACGTTGCGCGTCGACAGGAGTCGAACCATAGAAAGTGCCAGGAGCAAATGCACCAGCACTCAAAAGTGTTTGGTCGCCTGAACCCAACTCATCCAAACATTCAACTTCATCACCAGTGGCTGCCATAGCATGGACAGTGGCTCTGGCAACACTTTCAGCTTGTGCGGCTGGGTTATAATCCAACTGGCCCACTTCACTCACACCACGATAGTCATAATTGCGTGCGATGATGTTGTTTTCTGCCAAAGGCGTTACTGCAGTAGCCAACGTTTCTGTTTGTACTACGCCAGCAGTGGTCGCAGTTTTACAAGCATTGCCCAACAACACTGCGCCTGCAACAGCTTTAGTGCCTGAACCGATGGTACGGCCACAGATGTGCAAGTTTGAATGGGTTGGTTTGCTGGAGGCATAGTTGTACAAATCGCTAGAACCCACTTTAAATTGAGTCCAATCAGCAATTTTGCCTGCACCAGCAGCAGCCAGCTGAGTGCCGCCTGTAGATGTTGGGACATAACCGGCAAAAATTTGTGCCAATTGGCCTTTGGTCAAGCTAGGCATACAAGCAGCAGTTTCTGCACCGATACAAGCTGAACCATGACCGAATTGAGCTTCTTGCAATGCGTTACGCAATGAAGTGGTGACAGCAATACCAAAAGTTTGCGCAGTGCCAGGAACTACAGAAATGCCAGTTTGCGAGAACACGGCAGTGCCATGGGGTGCGTTTTCAGAAACGGCAGTGAACAAGTTGGTGGACACGTCAGCCACGCCGAAAGAAGGCGCAACGTTTACGTTGATGGCTGGAGAAGCAGTGTTTGCTGAGTAAGCACAGTTATAAGTTCTGTAGAATTTGCCAGCCACGATAGAAGTGGTGGTTGAAAGCAAACCACAACCGGTTGCACTGGCACCATTAACGGTAACTGCAGTGGTATTGGTGGTGGTCAGGTTCAAAAACTCAAATTTAGAACCTTTGATCACACCGGTCACACCGTACAAAGAACCGCCATTGCTGCGTTTGTAAAGCAACAAGTTGCTTACGTTGCCGTTAGCGCTGGCATAGTTTTTAACAGCAGTATTGGCAGTGTTCAGCTTACAGAAGTAAGCAGCTTGGTCTGAACCGCTAGTTGCAGCATCTTGATATTTTACCACTGTGCCAGATACACAAACTGAGTTGGCAGTGTTGTCGTTTAAAGCGGTTTCAATAACAGTGTTTAAAGCTGAAGAACCAGCCAAATAAAGCACGGCAGTGGTGTTGCCAGCCAGAGTCAGGCCAGGTGCGTTGTTGCTGGCAAAAAATGGCAGGTTACTTACTGGATCTTTTACTGGTGATGGGGCAGCAGCGGCATAAACTTCTGCGCCGAACAAAGCTGCTGATACAGCAGCTCCTAATAATAATTTTTTCATGTTGTTTCCTGAGAGAGGTGATGAACAAATAAACATTGCAGATAAGACTTGCGCGTGTCTGTGGGACGCAAACCCTAACCAATCAAATTCCTAAAACACTGGCATTTTGCCTTCCCTGTCAAAACAGCTTGGGCTACACTAACCATTAAGATTGGCATAAGCCATGCGCCCGCCATACAAGGCAAACCTTGTATAAGCCCTAAATGGCAGCGCACTGCTTTTAACTAGGGCTATTATCCCATGACGGGTGTCCGTTAAGTTTTACATCTTGGTTAAAGTTTGCTTAAACGTAATACAAATGTATTACGTTTAAGGGGAAACCCCTGCTTGTTTGTCGTATTGCTGTAATATTTTTCCTTTATCTTTGTTTAAGGTTTTTGGCTGACATCCATCAATGTGTTTTGCACTGGGCATTCATTCCCACAGTGGTTGGCATCCCTTAAACTCAACCATCTGATGTTACGCATCCAAGCCATAGTCATGTGGCCCGTATAAAGCCAAGCGGCATACGGGGCAACTGTGCCACAAAGCGCTGGATTCCGCTTCGCCCCATCCAAGCGGCTTTGCTGGATAACATCAGTTAAAGACATGCGGCAAAGGTAAACTACGTTGAACGACATCAAACACATTGTTTCGCTACGCATTATCAATAGCGACCGCGCCGCCGTGCAAGCCATCGCCAGCCGTTTGTTCGTCAGGGAGTCCGATGTTTACCGGTTCAGCATCAACTTCATGCTCAACCGTTTCCAATGCCTGTTCGATGACAGCTGCACCGGCAGCGACCTATTGCCAGCACTGCTGGAAATCAGGGCCGAAATTAACCATAGCTTGGGTATGAAGCGCAACCAGCTTGAAAAAATCATCAATGGCAGCAACATTAATCCTGAAAAATATGTTGCCATGTGCGATATTGAACTGTTGCTGGTGCCCGCCCACTTGCTCAAACAGCGGCTAAGCAAGCTGGACAACACCTTTAGGGGACATCTTGATGCCGAAGCTTGGCTTAAGGCTTACCTGACCGACAAATATAACTTGGACAACACCACCCTGCCAAGCCGCCCCGAAGACCTGTCCTTGGCAAGCCACGAACGTCCCGAGCTTATGTAAGGCAACTAGGCGCGGGTGTTGGGTTACGCTACCGCTTTTATGCCCTAGAGGGTAAACCTAACAGCCGCGCACCCAAAACCATAACCCAACTTTTCTGTTGACCAACTTGAAACCCTTTGCATCTTTCCGGCTTGCCCCGCACCATCGTCTCCCCGCCCTTGCCGGGTTGCTTGCATGTGCCTGCCTGATCGCCAGTGCCGCCAGCATCCTGACTAGCCCCGCACCGGACAGCCTATTGGTCAGCGCCGACGCACCGCCCGCCCCGGACACCGCCAGCCAGCCCCAAGAAAACCCCACTGATTTCCAACAAATCAGCCAATGGCATTTATTGGGCGAAGCCAGCGCACCCGCAACCACTTCAGCCGACACTGCACCAGAAACCCAATTGCAGTTACAATTACTGGGTATCCTAAAGTTTTCCGACAATCCGGCCGGCACCCACGCCATCATTGCCGCCGCCGACCAAACCCAGAAAACTTACCGTACCAAAGAAACCCTGCCGGGCGGGGCCATCCTGGAACGCATAGAAACCAGCAAAGCCTTGTTGCGGGTGGATAACCGCTACGAATCGTTATCATTGCGTAAATTTAACGCCGAACTTCAACCTACGGGCCAAAACCCATCAATACCAAGCCAATAGCCATGCCATTCCGTTTGCTGATCGGACTTTTCCTGCTGTTAGCCAGCACCTCCCCGTTTGCCGAAAAAAACGAATTTTCGCTCAACCTTAACGATGTCGAAATTAAAGTGATGGTCGACACCGTGGCGGACATCACCGGCAAAAATTTTATAGTAGACCCCCATGTGGTCGGCAAAGTCAGCATGGTGACCACCAAGCCCATGCCCGCCAACCAAATCTACCAGATTTTTTTGTCCATACTCAAAGTGCATGGGTACTCCGCCATCAGCAATGGTAATGTTGTTAAAATCGTCCCTAATGTCTCAGCCAAGCAAGAAAGCACCGATAGCTTGCCCAATGGCGGCGAAGATGACCTGATGACCAAAATCATTGAACTGCATTTTGTCGATGCCGCCGAACTGGTGCAGATCATCATGCCCTTGGTGCCCCAACATGCCTATGTTTCGGCTTTCCCCGGCAGCAATGTCATTATCATTTCCGACACCGTCGGCAATGTCAACCGCTTGGTGGACATGATCGGGCGCATCGACAAAAACGGCCAGCAAAATATTGAGGTCATCAGCTTGCACCACGCCAAGGCACCTGACGTGGTCAGTGCCATCACTGGCTTGTTTGCCACGCGCAGCGCGGGACGGGCCAATACCCATACCCCCGTTTTGGCCGCCGATGAACGTAGCAACAGCGTCTTGCTCAGCGGCAATGCCAATGGCCGTTTGGAAGTCCGCGCACTGATCGACCATTTGGACAACCCCATTGAAAAAACCCACGGCAACACCGAAGTGATTTATTTGCACTATGCCGTCGCCAAGGATTTATTGGCAACCCTGACCGGTGTCAGTGCCTCCAAAGACGGTAAAGCGGACATCAACGGTCAAGCCAAGACTGAGGCTGCCACCGAAAAAAGCATGGACATAAAAGCCGATGAAGCCACCAACGCGCTGATTATCACCGCCCCTGAAGAGCAAATGCAGTCCATTAAAATGGTCATTAAACAGCTCGACATACGCCGCACCCAGATTCATATTGAGGCGATCATCGCCAATATCAACTTTATCAAAGGCCAAGAAGTAGGGGTCGAATGGCACACCAAGCAAATGCAAAATGGCTTTGGCGCCAATGCATTCACCAACAATCTGGGCAATTTCATCAGCAGCGCCAACGAAACGCTTAGCATTGGTTATATGCATGGTGGCAACCTTAACGCCTTGCTAACCGCCTTTGCCCAAGACAATAATGTCAATGTGTTGTCCACCCCCTCGGTGGTCACCATGGACAACGAAGAAGCCAGTATGATTGTCGGGCAAAATATCGGGGTCAAAACCGGTAGCATCGCCAACAACAACAGCGGCACAGCGGCGGCGGCCACCACTTACCAGCGCCAAGATGTCGGCACCAAGCTGACCGTCAAACCGCAAATCAACGAAGGCAACGCGGTCAAGTTAAAATTAAAACAAGAGGTGTCCAGTGTTGCCGCAGGCACCCAAGGCGCCGATAGCGGCCCCACCATCAATAAAAGCCAAATTGAAACCTCCGTGTTGGTGGATGATGGCGCTATTTTGGTGTTGGGCGGGCTCATCAGCAACGATGTCGAAGAAACCATCACCAAAGTGCCGCTGCTAGGTGACATCCCTTATCTGGGGCATTTGTTCCAAGACCGTTTGACCAAAGTGAACAAACAAAATTTGATGGTTTTTTTGCGCCCGCACATTTTACGTAACCCGGAACAATCGACCGCACTCAGTGATAACCAATACCAAGACATCCGCAGCCGCCAACATCAAGCTGGTAAAAATGGCCTGTTCCTGATGCCCAACGAAAGCTCGCCGATGATGCCCGAGCTCAGCACCCCGAACCAGCCGCGCCAGCAACCGGCACTGCCAAAGCCCCGCCCTTGACAATGGCTCACGAGCAACCACTAGCCACACCGGAAGCCTCGGTGGCGCCTTTTACCCTGCCTGCTTACGGCTTTGCCAAACGGCATGGCATTCTGGTGAAACAAAACGCTGGCAACGCATTGACCATTGCTTATCTGCATAGGACATCCAGCCAAGCCTTGTTTGAAGTGCAGCGCCTGCTGGCTGGCCAAGCGGTGCAGTTTGAGGCCATCAGCGAAGCGGCTTTTGATGTGCAGTTGCAAACCGCCTACGAGCAAAAATCCGGTCATGCCCAGCAAATGATAGAAGATTTGCACGGCAACGCCGATTTGGCGGATATGGCACAGCATTTGCCCAAGCCCGAAGACCTGATGGAAAGCGAAGACGAGGCCCCCATCATCCGGCTGATCAATGCCTTGCTGACCGAAGCGATCAAAGAAAATGCCTCCGACATCCATATAGAATCTTACGAATCCCGCATGGTGGTGCGCTTCCGTGTGGATGGTGTGCTGCGTGAAATTATTGAACCGCAACGCGAATTTGCCGCGATGGTGGTGTCACGGCTAAAAGTCATGGCCAAATTGGATATTGCCGAAAAACGCTTGCCGCAAGACGGGCGCATCTCTTTGCTGCTAGGGGGGCGCACTGTGGATGTGCGGGTGTCCACGCTGCCTTCCGGCTATGGCGAACGGGTGGTGCTGCGGCTGTTGGACAAACAGGCCAACCAATTAAGCCTGAAACAACTGGGTATGGCAGGGCAGGAACTGGACACCATCGAACAGATGATACACCGCCCGCACGGCATCATACTGGTCACCGGCCCCACCGGCTCGGGCAAAACCACCAGCCTGTACGCGGTGTTAAACCAGCTTAACGAGCGTTCGCGCAATATTTTGACGGTCGAAGACCCGATCGAATTTTATTTGGACGGCATCGGACAAACCCAAGTCAACAGCAAAGTGGAAATGACCTTTGCCAAGGGCTTACGCGCCATTTTGCGGCAAGACCCTGATATTGTCATGGTCGGCGAAATCCGCGACCGCGAAACTGCCGAAATTTCCGTACAGGCCAGTTTGACCGGTCACTTGGTGTTGTCAACGCTGCACACCAACACCGCCATTGGTGCCATCACCCGCCTGCGCGATATGGGGGTTGAGCAATTCCTGCTGGCTTCCAGCTTGGTCGGCGTGATCGCCCAGCGCTTGCTGCGCAAACTCTGCCCGCTGTGCAAAACCAGTGCCGTCATCCCCGCCCAAGACCTGTTGGGTTTGGGCTATCCGGCACAACATGACGAAACCCTTACGGTAGCCGAACCGATCGGTTGCGAACACTGCAAATTCACTGGCTACAAAGGCCGCGCCGGAATTTTTGAGATTGTCGCCATTGACAGCACCTTGCGCACCATGATTAATGAAGGCCAAGGCGAACATGCCTTGGACCGCCACGCCCGTTTGTCCTCGCGCAGCATCCAGCAAAGTGCGCTGGAAAAAGTGTTGGCAGGCGAAACCAGCGTCGATGAAGCCATCCGCATCACCCAAAAAGAGTAAGCATTATGGCAGCGTTCGAATATCAGGCCATCAATGCTAAAGGCCAGACGGTAAAAGGGGTGCACGAAAGCGACACCGTCAAACTGGCCCGCCAACAGCTTCGCAGCCAGGGGCTGACCCTGTTGGAGCTGAACGAAGTCCGCAACAAGGAGCATAAAAGCCGCAGCCCTCTGCTCAGCCACAGCATCGGTATCCGCCAAATGGCACACATCACCCGCCAATTGTCCGCCCTGTTGCGTTCCGGTCTGGCGATTGATGAAGCCTTGGGCATCATTGCCCAGCAATTGGAATCTTCCGGCAGCAAACGGGTATTATTGGGCATCCGCTCACGCATTTTGGAAGGGCAAAGTTTTGCCCAGGCCTGCCAAGCCTTTCCCAGCACCTTTACACCTTTGTACCGCGCCACCATTGCCGCTGGCGAATCATCCGGCAAACTTGACCAAGTATTGGAGCGTCTAGCCGATTACATCAGCGACAAAGGCCAAATCCACCGCAAATTGCAAATGGCCATGATTTATCCGCTGATGCTCACCTCCGTGTCCATTTTAGTGGTGATCGGCTTGCTGGCTTATGTGGTGCCGGAAATCACCGGCGTGTTCGACAAAATGGACCAACAACTGCCGGACATCACCGTAGCCCTGATCGCCTCCAGCAATTTTCTAAAAAACAATGGCCTGTACCTGTTGCTCGGCATGTTGTCCTTGTCCGCCGTCGCCAAGGCACTACTCCGTAACGCCAACCATCGGTTAAAATACCATCGTTTTTTATTGACTGCGCCGCTGTTGTCCAAATTCACCAAAGGCATCAACACCGCCCGCTTCACCCGCACCTTGGCGATTCTGACCAATAGCGGCGTGGAACTGCTGGAAGCGTTAAAAATATCCAGCCAAGTGCTGTCCAACAACGCTATGGAAAAAGCGGTGGAAAACACCGCCCTGAGGGTACGCGAAGGGCAAAGCCTGAACAAGGCCCTAGAAAAAACCGGCCTGTTCCCGCCCGTCACCATCCATTTGATCGCCAGCGGCGAGGCCAGCGGACAACTGCCAAGGATGCTCGCCAACGCCGCCGACGACCAAGAACGGGAAATGGAAGCCCTGACCGAACTGACCATGGGCTTGTTCGAACCTATCCTGATCTTATTCATGGGTCTGGTGGTGCTGATGATTGTCTTGGCCATATTACTGCCCATATTTGAAATGAACCAATTGGTGCACTAAGCACCTGAACATAAGGTGTTTTATCAGCGTTCGCGAAAATTGCCCAGCACAATTCATCGCTACAAGCGGGGTCAGCGTAATGGGTTCAAATGCTTGCAAATACATATAATATATGTACAATAAAAAAGCATGAACAGCGTTTGTGACCCTCTCAAAAAAACTGAATAATCAAAAACATCGTATTGATCTGGCCGATGTTGAAGGTGTTTTTTCGATGATCGCGCCATTACCATTGAAGAGTACGACCATGACAAAGAACGTTTTATGACCTTGGGTATGAACGGCTTCAGCCGCCTGTTGGTGGTGGCTTATCATTACTGGGGTGAGGATGAAATCCGGATTATTTCTGCGCGTTATGCCCAACCTCACGAGCTGCGCACATACGAGGGCTAAACAATGCAAGACGAGTATGATTTTTCCAATGGCACACGCGGTGCAGTGATTGAACCATCCAGCAAAACCCGTATCACCATTTTTCTGGATGATGACATCCTCGCGGCCTTTCGTGAACGCGCCGCACAAAGCGGCAAAGGCTATCAAACACTGATCAACGAAACCCTGCGTGCCAGCTTATCCCCTGAGTCAGCCCCACTCACTGCCGCGATGTTACGGAAAATTTTGCATGAAGAATTGCAGGCCGCATAAAAGCGATAGCACCTGTACCCCAGAAGGTATAACCCAACACACCCATTTTTATAACACCACCAAACCGTATAGCAACCCAATGAAAACAAAAAAAAACACCAAACAACAAAACGGCTTCACCTTAATTGAAGTGATGATCGTCGTAGTCATCTTGGGCATATTGGCTTCCATCATCGTCCCCAAAATCATGGGCCGCCCCGATGAAGCACGCATCACCCGCGCCAAACAAGACATCCGTGCCATTGGTGCTGCGCTTGACTTGTACCGCCTGGACAATTTCAGCTACCCCACCACCCAACAGGGCCTCGACGCGCTGATCACCAAACCGGACAATCTGACCACCGGCGCACACTGGAAAAAGGGCGGCTATCTGGACAGCGCCCCCACCGACCCTTGGGGCAAACCCTACATCTACCTGCAACCCGGTACTCATGGCGAATACGACCTGTATTCCTTAGGCGCCGACGGCATTGAAGGCGGCGCCGATGCAGCAGCCGATATTGCCAACTGGACAGAAAAATAAGCCCGCGCCTGTCACACATTAACGCTATGAAAGGTTTTACCCTCCTAGAAGTCATGATTGTGGTGGTGGTGATTGGCATCATCAGCAGCATGACCTTGCTAAAGATGGGTGATGGCGGACAAAGCCAATGGCAACAACAAGAAGCCCAACGGCTGTTGGAACTGTTCAAGCTCAGCTCCCAAGAAGCCATGGTCTCCGGCAACCCTATTGGCTTGGAGCTGTGCCGTGACGGCTACCGCTTTGTGCATCTGCAAGGCGAACACTGGCAAGCGGAACAGCGCGATGCCCTATTCCGGCAACGCCCAATCCAAGCCAAACTTCATTTGGCCTTACAACTGGGCAACCACCCCATTGCCTTAAATGGGCTGGCACAGACCAGCTTACATCCCAAGCCGCAGATCGTCTTCACCCCGGATGGCGACACCAGCCTGTTTCAAATCTTAATAAGCATTGACGACAGCACGGAGCGGGTCAGCCTCGCCAACACCGCCAAAGACGGCCTGACCATCAAAGCCCTGACCGCCACCGGGCCACTATGAGCAGCGCATGGCACAAACACTGCACTGCTAAGGCTGGACAAGGCTTGCGCCCGCATCAAGCAGGCTTCACCTTGCTGGAAGTGCTGATAGCCTTGGCAATCTTGGCGATAGTCATGATCAGCCTGATAAAAATCAGCTCCGACAATGCCCGCAACCTGTGGCATTTGGAAAACACCACACTCGCCGCCATCATCGCCCAAAACCACGCCACCTTGCTATTATTAAGCCAGGACAAACCGGTCACGTCCGACGGCTGGGAAACCTTGGCGGGGCGCAAATGGTATTGGCAGGCCACCCGCCCCGGCAGCCCCACCTTGGACAGCTTACAGTACCAAATCAAAGTGTATTTGCAAGGTGACAAAGACCCGTACACAGAACTGACCGTACTGGTGCCAAAACCGGATGAAAAAACCGATGAAAAGACCAATGCAGAACAATAAGCCGCAAGGTTTTACCTTGTTGGAACTGCTGATCGCCATAGCCGTATTCGCCATCATGTCGGTGATGACCTACTCCGGCCTGCACATCCTGCTCGATGCCAAAGCCCAGACCGCCAGCCGATCGGCACAACTGGAAGCATTACAAATGACCTTGTACCTGCTTAACGAAGACCTCGCCCAACTAGCCCCGCGCACCATCCGCGACAATTATGGCATGGTAGAATCCGCCTTCCGCAGCAATAGCAAAGACGGCGAAGTGCTCACACTGACCCGTAGCGTACCGCAATGGTCAGCCTACCCAATCGGTAGCCAACTGCAACGAGTCAGCTACCGGCTGGAGCAGGGCAGCCTGTACCGGCAAGTTTGGACGGCACTGGACCGCACCCAACAAAGCCAATACCAACGCCGCAAACTCATGGACACCAACAACGTGCAGTTACGCTTTTTCGACGAGCAATGGCTAGATTACTGGCTGGCGGACAGCAACTCCCTACGCACCCCCAAAGCCGTGGAAATTAGCCTGACAGTGGGTGATTTAGGGGTGGTGACGCGGCTGTTCTACCTACACCCATGAATACCACCAAGCACACACTCATAGGCACACAACGGGGTCACTGCACTATCTGCCCGCCCGGCCCACCCGGCTTGCAACAGGGCATTGCCCTCATCACCGTACTGCTGGTGCTGTCCATTGCCACTGTGGCACTGGTGTCCATGTCCACTAGCCGACAACTGGACATCCGCCGCACCCAAAACCTGCTCCGCTCCAGCCAAGCCTTCGCCTATGTCTATAGCTTGGAAACATGGGCCGACACCGTACTTAGCAAAGACAAAAGCCTGAACAAAACCGATGGCCCGACCGACGTTTGGGCCACCCCGCTTACCCTGACCGTGCCGCAGGGCGGGCAACTCAACGCCCGCCTGCTCGACCTGCAAGGACGTTTCAACCTCAATAACCTATTTGAGGAAAACAAACCCAACGAACGCGAGATACAACGCTTCACCCGTTTGCTGGCCCTGCTGAAACTGGACACCGACGTGGTCGATGCCATTTTGGACTGGCTGGACAGCGACAGCGACATCCGTTACCCGAACGGGGCGGAAGATGAAACCTACCAGCACAAAGCCAGCCCTTACCGCAGTGCCAACGCCCCATTTGCCGACGTGTCGGAATTGTTGCTGGTCAAGGGTGTCAGCAACAAATTTTTCCAGAAGTTGCGCCCCTACATCTACGTCACCGACAGCCCGTCCAAACTCAACATCAACACCGCCGCCCCCATCATCCTGCAAAGCCTCGCCGATAACCTGAGTGACGACGACGTGCGCAGCCTAAGCTATGCCATTGCCGACAAACCTTTTGAAAATGTACAGGATTTTGTCAAACATGAGATATTGGCGGAGTTGGGTGTCGGCGAAGAAGGCTTAGGCGTGACCAGCAACAATTTTCTGCTCACTGGCAGCATTAGCCTAGGCAAGCTATCATTGCTGTTCGATTCACAGTTCAAACGTCCGCAAGAAGGACACATAACCTTGGTTAAACGGCAACGGAGAAGTCCTGTCAATGGCTGAAAACATACTGGCACGTCAACACCCCGGACAAAACGGCATCTATCAGTGGCTACGCTTAAATGCCGAAACACCAGACCTCCAACAAGGCGATCTGGCGCAATTGGCCGCCGCCACGACCAACGAAACAGTCCTATTGCTGATCCCCACGGCAGAAGTGCTGCATCTGACCATCGACCTGCCGCTCACCGCCAGCCGCCAAATAAAAAAAGCCCTGCCTTATGCCATTGAAGACCTGCTCGCCGAAGAAGTGGAAAACTACCATTTGGCTTGGTGCAAACTGGCCGATGGGCAAATAGCTGTCGCCGCCATTGAATTGGCAAGCTTGCACCGCCACCAAGATGCCTGCCAAGCCGCTGGCATCCGCTTGGGCGGCATTTATTCGGAACTGCTGTTCATCCCTTGCACGGCTGATAGCACTGGCGTGATCATCGAACAAAACCAAGCCACCTTGCGCTGCAAACCCTACCAAGGCGGCGCGATAGCAGTGTCCGCACTGCCCTTGGTGCTGGACAAACTGCTTGCTGAACAGCAACCACCACAACGCTTAGCTGTCTGGCAGACTGATATCGGGCAAACGACTATCCAGTGGCCGGACAAGCTGCCGGTCGATGCCCACCCGCTACCTTCGGCGTTGGCCTTGTTCGCCGGACACATGCCCAAAAAACTGGAACTCAACTTACTGTCAGCACATTACGCGCTCAAACAGGGCGGTGGGCAAAACTGGTTGCCGTGGTTGCCCAGCGCCGCCATGTTGCTGCTCGCCGCAGGCCTACAGTGGGGTTACACACTGCACCGCTACTGGCAAAGCGAGGCCTTGCTCAGCACCCTCGACACCAGCAACCAACAACTGTTCAGGCAAACCTTCCCGGACTTAAAACGCATCGTCAACATTAAGGCCCAAGCCCAACAAGAATTGGCCGCCTTACGCAAAACCGCCGGACAACGCCAAGACCGAGGTTTTTTATTTTTGCTTCACCAAACCGGCGCCACCTTGTCAACCCTCCCCCCCGCCGAAGCCCCGGAACTGCAAGGCATGGACTTTATCAACAATACCCTCAGCCTCAGCCTTAAAGCCAAGGACATTGTGCAACTGGATGCCCTAAAACAAAAATTGCAACAAAACAGCGGCCTTAAAGCTGAGATACGCTCGACTGAAAGCGTCGGCACTAACCTACTCGCCCATTTGGACATCAGCCAAACCAGCCCACCATGATCGACTATCTACAAAAATTGTCCGTACGGGAACGCAACCTACTGCTAGGTGGTGTCAGCCTGCTATTGTGCCTGGGCCTCTACGCATTCGCCTACGCCCCCCTGATCGACGGACAGAAAAAACTCGATGCCGCTCTGGCCAACCAGCAACAAGTCAAAGTTTTCTTAAGCTCGCTCAGTGCCGAAGTCAGCCAGCTTAGGCAAAACCAAGCCGAACAACCCATCGACAATGGCCAATCCCCGCTCGCCATCATTGATGCCAGCAGCAGCCAAATGGACATTAAGCCGTGCATCAAGCAAATCGTCTCCGAAGACCCCGTCAGCCCCCAATTAGGACTGGAAAAATGCAACTTCGACAAACTGGCGGTCTGGCTTGCCGCACTGCAAAAACAACAAGGCTTTTTAGTCAAACAAATCCAGCTCAACCGCGAACCTGCCAGTCCCGGGCAAGTCAGTGGCAAATTGGTGCTGTCACGCTAAACACGCGCCAATAAACAACCACTACCCTAGGTTTATTTCCACCCTATCAGCACCGCCCTAATGCTAGCGCACCCATAAAACATAAGCAAGCCATTGAATTTATTTTATAAATTTAAAAATACCCCGTTGGCATGAAAAAAGCTTGTAGTTAGATGGACACATTATTGCCAGTCTGCACTGGCCTTTAAGCATTTTTATTACGGGTAAGCCAACATGCACAAACATCTCATCAAAATAGCGCGTTATACCGCCATCATCCTTATTTCATCCACCCCATTGCCTCTCTATAGCGCCGATGCCCTCGCCGATGAAATTGATATGGACAAAAAACGCACGCCCGCCATTCTAGGTGCCAGCGGCCACCAACAACGCAAGGGGCAGCCTGCCAAAAGCGGTGGCGGCAACCAGCAGCCATAAAGACAACCACCCCAAACTCGGCATCTTTAGCCACTTCTGCCCGCAAAGATGCCGGTTGCACCCTAGTGCTTGCTGTCGGTTTGACGCTAACGCCACCTCATCAAACACTTTAACATCAGGGATTGCCAATGGCTTCGTATTGGGATAAAACGGACTTGACTATAATAGTGTATAATGGGTGGCTGAGCCACTTAAGCCAGCATGCTTGAGATTTTTTGGTCCCCCTAAAAAACCAATGAAAACCCTGTACTTAAAATCAATAACAACACTGCTGTTGTTATGTTTTGCTGTCGCCGCGCAAGGGCAACCTAAGGAAACGACGGCAAAAGCCCTTTCCATTGATGAAGTGCTGGGCATTTTTTTTCAGCGCAACCTCGACCTGATCGCCGCGCAATACGCTATCGACCAATCCCAGGCGGATGCCATCATTGCTTCAGCCATCCCCAACCCGACTTTTGGCTTCCAACTGTTGGAATTGAGCAAAAACATTAACAAAGGCTCGTCAGCGGAAGGTTGCAACCATAGCCCAGGGGTTTCCTGCGGCGCTGCGGAATATTACTCCTTCAGCCAATTGATAGAAGTGGCGGGCAAACGAGGCTTGCGGATCGAGGGCAGCGGTTTCGCCACCCAAGCGGCGGAACAGGACTTCCGCGACGCCCTGCGGATATTTTCCAATATGGTCAGGGATGCCTATTACAACCTGCTACAAACCCAAAAAGACCGCTGGCTGGCACAAGAAATTGTCAACCACTACCAATCCATCACCCAAGCCAACCGGCTACGCCTTAAGGGCGGTGACATAGCCGAATCTGATTTCCTTCGGGTCAACATAGAAGCCATACGCGCCGAATCGGACTTGGACAAAGCCCGCACCGCTGTGGAACAGGCAAAAGCCAATTTGGCAATGATCTTACGCTGGCCCGAGCAAAGCATGGCCTACGAAGCCAAAGAACAATGGCCCGAAATAATGGATATTGGCCAGCATCTGGGCCAGCAGCAACTGATTGACAAGGCACTGGCACTGCGCCCCGATTTGCAGGCCGACAAGCTCCGCGCCGAACAAGCCAAGAAAGAACTGGCATTGGCACATCGCCTCAAATACCCCGATGTCACCGTCACCGCCGGTTATGCCCGCGACCCCAGCAACAACGTCCTCGATTCCGGCTTTGTCGGTTTCAACGTGCCTTTGCCAGTGTTTTACCAATACCAAGGCGAAGCCAATAAGGCCGCCGTCAATGTGAACCAGAGCCAACTGGCCCTGGAACAAACCGGACTCAACATCCGCAATGATGTGGTCAGTGCCTTGGCCACTTGGCAAAGCACCGACAAAATCGTCCATCGTTTCGAAGATGGCTTGCTAAAAGCCGCCGTTGATGTCAGGGACAGCGCCGAATTGGCCTATAGCAAAGGGGCAACCAGTGTGCTCGATTTTATCGATGCCCAGCGCAACTACAAAAATATCATGCATGAATACTATTTGGCACTGATTGACCGCACCAATGCCTATTATGATTTGGCGAAATCGGTCGGCGTTGAACCCAACAATGGGCATCCACCCCTACCGCCCCCTAAACTTAGCCGATAATACAAAACCATAGGGTCGTTTGACAGAGCATCAAAGCACCCTGAAAACCACTTGTGCACCTTCCAAACATGATTAAGCATACATATTTTCAAAGCACCGCAAAGGGGTTAGCAGGATTGCTGGTCGCCATAGCAGTAACCGCGTGCAATGCCGCCGCCGAAGATGCCAAAGCGCCGCAAACGGTCAAATTGCAGGCTGACCCAGCCAAAGCACCCGATGTGGTTTATTTACCGGTTGATTCGCCCAAAAAGGCTTATATCAAAACCGCCCCGTTAAACCTGTCCCGATATCCCTTACTCGAACCCTTGGCAGGCAAAATGACCTACAGCGAGAGCCTAACCTCGCAAATCCGCTCTTCCGTCGCGGGTCGCGTCATTAACAAACCCATCGCCTTAGGCACAACCGTACAAACCGGCACCATGCTGTTGGAACTGGATAGCCCCGATGTTGCCGATGCCGAAGCGGATTTCAACAAGGCAGAAGCGGATGTGATGCTCGCCAGCAAAGCCTTTAACCGCCAACAAGAGCTGTACGCCGGCAAAGCCGTATCGCGCCGTGAACTGGAGCAGGCCCAAGATGATTTAAGCCGTTCCAATAGTGAATTGCAACGCACCAAAAACCGGCTAAAAAATTTGCACATTAATGCCGGACAAAGTGACGGGCATTTTGCCTTGCGCTCCCCCGTACACGGCATTGTGGTGGAAAGGAACGTGACCCCCGGCACCGAAGTGCGCCCCGATTCGGAAGGGCCGCTGTTTGTGATTTCCGACTTGAAACATTTGACCGTGCTGATGTCCGTCTTTGAAGTCAATATCAGTAAAATCAAATTGGTCCAAAAAGTGTCCGTCACCGTCCCTGCTTATCCGAACGAAGTGTTCTATGGCACAGTCCACTATATCAGCCAAATCATCGACGAAAACACCCGCACCGTCCAAGTCCGTTGCGACCTGCCCAACCCTGATGGCCGCCTGTTACCCGGCATGTATGCCACCATCACCATTGAAAGCGCACCGGATGACCAAGCGATTGTGATCCCCCTGACAGCCATTTTTACTGAAGACAACACCGATTATGTGTTTATCTCGCTGGATGAAAACCGCTACCAACAACGCCCGGTCAAATTGGGCCTGCGTCTTAAAGACCGGGCCGTCATTTTCCAAGGCCTGCAAGCTGGGGAGCAGCTAGTGACAGAAGGTGCCCTGATGCTACGGGTTGAAGAAGAACGGGTGACGGATGCCCGCAAACCATAACCTGACCAAGGGAATCTTGACATGATAGAAAAAATCATCGCGTTTTGCTTGCAACAGCGGCTGATGGTCATCAGCACGACAGTGGTGATTGTTATTTCCGGCATCGTCGCCTTTGAAAACTTGCCCGTACAGGCTTTCCCCGATGTGCAAAACGTATTTGTGCAAGTGGTCACCGAATACCCGGGGCAAGCCCCCGAAGAAGTGGAAAAACTTATCTCCCTGCCTATCGAAAAGGCCATGAACGGCTTGCCGCACATGATTAATATGCGCTCCGTTTCGATTTTTGGCTTGTCTGTGGTGACCCTGACCTTTGATGATAACGCCGAAGATTACTTTTCCCGCCAACAAACATTGGAACGGTTACGCGGCGCCGACATTCCCAAGGATGCCGATCCGCAACTAGGGCCTTTATCCACCGGCATTGGTGAAGTGTTGCGTTATGTGGTCGATGCCAAACATTTGCCACTGACCGAGCAACGCGCCCTACAAGATTGGGTGATAGAACCCAAAATCCGCTCCGTGCAAGGGGTCGCTGATGTGGTGGGGTTTGGTGGCGGTATCAAAGAGTACAAAGTCGCCGTCAAACCAGACCAGCTTAAAAACTACCGGCTCGACCTTAACCAAGTGTTTAGCGCAATTGCCAACAACAATGCCAACACAGGCGGCGGCTATATTGAGCACGGCGACGAGGCTTTAGTGGTCAGGGGCATTGGCTTGCTAAAAACTGCCGATGAAATTGGCGATATTGTGGTGGACAGCAATGATGGCGTGCCCATACGCATTAAAGACGTTGCCGAAGTCAACGTGGGTCCCCAACCGCGCTTGGGTATCGTCGGTATGAACGGCAATGACGATGTGGTGGAGGGCATTGTGCTGATGGTCAAAGGCTGGGATGCCGTTAAAGTGTTGGACGGCGTCAAAAATAAAATTGACGAACTGAACAGCTTTGGCTTGCCCGCCGGTGTTAAAGTGACCCCGATCTACGACCGAACTGATTTGGTGCGCCACACCGTCCACACCGTCGAACATAACATGCTCGAAGGTGCCACTTTGGTATTGCTCATCCTGATGGTGTTCTTGCGTCGTTTTCTCCCCGCCGTACTGGTCACCCTGAGCATTCCCATTTCCCTATTGACCGCCTTTATTTTGCTCGACCTCAACAGCATCTCCGCCAACCTGATCTCGTTAGGTGCGATTGATTTTGGCATTATTGTCGATGCCGCCGTGGTGATGGTGGAAGCAGTGATGGTGCAAATAACACTGGATAGGGCACAGAAAGCCGACAAACGGCACATGCGCCAATCATTGCTGGTCACGGCGTGTGAAATGGGGCGGCCCATATTGTTTTCACAAGCTATCATTATTACGGCATTTTTGCCCATTTTCACCTTCCAGCGCGTTGAAGCGAAAATCTTTTCGCCAATGGCCTTCACCCTCAGTTTCGCCTTTTTGGCCTCCATGGTTTATAGCTTGACCATATTGCCAGCCATGCTGAGTTTCCTGTTGGGGCCACAACTGGCGGAACGGCCCAACTGGCTGGTGCAAAGCATGAAAAAACATTACCGCAAGTTGTTGGAATGGGTGCTGCAACACGTCCGCGCCGTCTTTATCGGCGTTATCAGCGTGCTAATCTTAAGCCTACTGTCGTTACAGATCATCGGCACCGAATTCATGCCCAAACTGGATGAAGGCAATATCTGGCTAAAAATCACTTTGCCTACGCCGGTGTCGCTCACCACCGCCAAAGGCTTTGAACGGGATGTCCGCGCCAAACTACAAAGCTTCCAGGAAGTAAAAATGGTGGTCACCCAGCTGGGTCGGCCGGAAGACGGCACCGACCCCAAGGGATTCAACAATCTTGAGATATTGATTGACCTGCAACCGAAAGACACTTGGCGGTACGCCAAAAAAGACCAGTTAGTGATGGCGATTGATAAACAGCTGTCAATATTTCCCGGCATCCTCACCAATTTTTCACAAGTTATCCAAGATAACGTGGAAGAAGCCATTTCAGGGGTGCAAGGTGAAATTGCCATCAAGATATTTGGCCCGGACTTAAAAGTGCTGCAAAGCAAAGCCGACCAAATCAACCATATTTTAACAACCATACAAGGCGCCACCGATGTCGCTGCCGAACAACAAGCAGGGCTGGCCCAAGCCATTGTTGAGATTGACCGTGCCAAAATTTCCCGTTACGGCCTTAACATTGCCGATGTTGAGCAAATCATAGAAATTGGCATGGGCGGCAAAGCAGCCTCAGAGTTTCTGGAAGGGGAACGCCGCTTCGACATCAGCGTACGTTATGAAGAAAACGCCCGCAACTCCGTATCAGGGCTGGAAAACCTGACCATTAAAACGGCTGCCGGACAACGCATCCCGCTGTCTGAATTGGCCACCATCAAAGTCAACCAAGGGGCTTCAAGAATTAGCCGCGAAGACAATATGCGCCGTATCGCCATTAAATGTAACTTGATTGGTCGTGACCAAGGCAGCTTTGTCGCCGAAGCCCAACAAAAAGTCGCTGCCCAAGTTGCTTTCCCCCCCGGTTATCATGTAGTCTGGAGCGGTCAATTTGAAAACCAGCAACGGGCAATGAAACGCTTATCCATCATAGTACCCATTAGTTTAGGGCTGATTTTCATTTTGCTTTTCTGGGCCTTCATGTCCATCAAAAATGCCTTGTTGATCGTCATGAATGTGCCTTTTGCAATGATTGGCGGCATTTTAATCCTCTTGGCAACCGGCATAAACCTCAGCATCTCGGCTGCCGTAGGCTTTATTGCACTGTTTGGTGTCGCGGTGCAGAATGGCGTGATCTTAGTCTCGCATTTGAACAAACTGCGCAAAGAAGGCCAGTCGTTACATGATGCCATTGTCAACGGCTCGGTCAGTCGTCTTAGACCAGTAGTCATGACTGCCTCAATGGCCATGCTTGGTTTGCTACCCGCCGCCTTATCGACCGGTGTCGGCTCGGAAACAGCCAAGCCCTTTGCCGTCGTCATTATTGGCGGCCTATTGACCGCCAGCGTCTTGACCTTGACCCTGTTGCCCGCACTATACGGATATTTTGCCGAACCCGATGAGAACCCCAAAGGAAAATCATGAAAGAAATTCGAGCTTATATCCAACCCAACAAGCTTAGCGCAGTCACCTTGGCATTAATGGAAATCCCTGGGTTTCCCGGCATGACGGCCTTGGAATGTGAAGGTTTTGGACGCGACCGCACCCAACCCATACAAGATTACCGTCCTTTTCTGCCCAAAATTCGCCTGGAAATTTTTGCCCCCGAACATTTGGTGGAAATTATTTTTTCCACCATCATACGCGTCGCCAGCAGCGGCCAGCATGGTGATGGCAAAGTGTTTATCTTAGATGCCTTGGAAGGCGCACGCATCAGCAATGGCGAACGCAGCGCTGATTTGTGTTAAGCCCAGGTTGATTTGCGGCTTGGCACAGCTAGCCAAGCCAAGAAGCCGGAATTTTGACCTATTATGATCAGCGGGCCGTCATCAGGGTCTTTAACCAATTATTTGATGTAAAGTATAGAGTGTCCGTGTGGCAACAAATTACTGGTGTATCGCCGGGTTAGGGACTAGCCGTAACCCGACACTCCGGCCGAAAAAACCCAATCACCGCTAGGCAGTCATTTGTTCCAGATTAAACGCGGCATGTAATGCCCTGACCGCCAACTCCATATACTTCTCATCGACCACCACGGATATTTTAATTTCCGACGTGGCAATCATACGGATGTTAATCCCTTCAGATGCCAAGGTCTTGAACATGGTACTGGCAATACCGGCATGGGAACGCATACCCACACCGACAATAGACACCTTGACTATGCTCTCATCACCGGTGACTTTTCTGGCTTCCAGCTCGCTGCAAGTCTGCTCCAGAATGGCTTTTGCGCGTTGGTAGTCATTACGGTGCACAGTAAAAGTAAAATCAGTGGTGGCATCATCGGCAATATTTTGCACAATCATATCCACCTCAATATTGGCATCGGCAATCGGCCCTAAAATTTTAAACGCCACGCCCGGCAAATCGGGCACACCGGTGATAGTCAACTTTGCTTCGTCACGGTTAAAAGCAATGCCGGAAATTAAAGCACTTTCCATTGGGGATCCCTCGTAAGTAATGAGCGTGCCATTACCTTCAGTAAATGATGATAAAACGCGCAAAGCAACATTATATTTGCCCGCAAATTCGACAGAACGGATTTGTAACACCTTAGAGCCTAAGCTGGCCATTTCCAACATCTCTTCAAAGGTGATGCGGTCAAGGCGGCGGGCTTTGGGTTCAACCCGCGGGTCAGTGGTATAAACACCATCCACATCGGTAAAAATCAGGCACTCATCAGCCTTCAATGCTGCTGCCAAGGCCACTGCGGTGGTATCCGAACCGCCGCGCCCCAACGTGGTGATGTTATCGTTGTCGTCCACCCCCTGAAAACCCGCCACCACCACCACTTTGCCTTGGTTAAGGTCAGCATGGATGCGGCTATCGTCTATCTTACGGATACGCGCCTTGGTGTGGCTGCTGTCGGTCAAAATTTTGACCTGCCCGCCAGTATAAGAACAAGCCGCGCAACCCAATTCATGCAAGGCCATAGACAATAGCGCCACCGTCACTTGTTCGCCGGTGGACACCAACACATCCAACTCCCGCTCGCTGGGCTGTGCCTGCATTTCTTTTGCCAAGCCTATCAGCCGGTTAGTTTCGCCGCTCATAGCCGACACCACCACCACAATCTGATTGCCCAATGCCTGGGCTGTTTTTACTTTTTCAGCGACCGCCTTGATACGCTCTACCGTACCAACCGACGTGCCACCAAATTTATAGACATAAAGTGCCATTCTTAAACCTGTGTTTATAATGCTTGCCAAGAAACCGAAGTAAAGCTTCGGACTTACTATGGTAAAGGTTTTTGCTGATTTATTAAACGCCGATTACCGCTGTAAGGGAAAAAAACAGCGGGGTGGTGGGCACAGGATATTCTGTCGGACAGACACAATTGCCGACCAATACCACCAAGGCGTTTATAATCTTAATATGCGAGGCAGGCATGTGCATTTGCAGCGGGGTGCGGGGTATCCACAAGTCACAATACACTATGCGCCATGCCGCCATTCGCACTGCAACCCATATAAATAAATCCACTTTGGAACGACCACTATGAAACCTACACTGGAAATCTTTTCACAAGGTGAAGAAATTGTCTGCGGACAGATTGCCGACACCAATGCCGCTTGGTTGTCACAACAAGCGGTGCAGCTGGGTTTTTTGGTGACACGCCACACCGCTGTAGGCGATAAGCTGGATGATTTGGTCGGGCTGCTGAAAGAAATTGCCGAGCGGGCTGATTGTTGCTTGTGTACGGGCGGTTTGGGGCCAACCACAGATGACTTGACTGCACAAGCGGTGGCGGAGGCTTTTGGCTTGCCGCTGGTGTTTGATACCGTGGCTTTTGCCCAAATACAAGACTTTTTCACCCGCCGCCAGCGGGTGATGCCAGACTCCAACCGCAAGCAGGCGCTGTTGCCGAAAGGGTCACAGCGCTTGGATAACGCCTTAGGCACTGCACCGGGGTTTAGTGTACAAGCAGGGCGGTGCTGGTTTGCATTTATGCCCGGTGTGCCATCGGAAATGCGCCATTTGTTTGCGGAACGTATATTGCCGACCTTAAGCACGCGCTTCGCTCTGACACCTGACCGGCTAATCACGCTTAAAACCATCGGTATTGGTGAATCAGCCATTCAAGAATTGCTTAGACCGATCACCTTACCGGAAGGTGTGGCTATAGGCTACCGCGCCAGTGTCGGTGAGGTGCAAATTAAGCTGCTGTTTCCACATAATTACCCCGAAGATTTACTGAACCGGTTTACCGATGCGATTGCCGCACCACTGGGTGACAAGGTGTTTGCAGTGGACGACAGCAACACCGGCCATTGCAGTGATCTGGTCGGTATAATAGATGCATTAATGGGGCAGCGCCAGTTGCGCTTGGCAGTGTTGGAAACCGTAAGCCGTGGTTGCTTGGGCAGTTTATGCCCAACAGCGGATTGGTTGTTGAGCAGTGCTTATTATCAAGGCGTGGCTTCGGGAGATACCGTATGCGACGGAAACGAGACTGTGCAAAGTTTAGCGGCAGATTTGATTGCCAGTGGGGCTGATTGTGCGTTGGTGCAAGCGTTCACGGACAATAAGGAAAATTTTGCTGTCAGAGGGCAATCAACGGGCATCAACATTTATTTATTAACCCCCGATGCCAGCCATTTGGCACAATACCGCTTATCGGGGCCATCGGGCCATAAGCAACAGCAAGCGGCATTGTTGTCCTTGGATGTGTTACGGCGCTATTTGCAAGGCTGTTTGGCTTGACACTGAACAACCAAGGCTTACGCCCCTGCCACCAACACCCTGGTTTTTAAAATTATTAGCTCATAACAGGTTGAACAGACCGCCTAAAAATACCATGAAAAACTTGCCCACCTTACTGCTGGCTTTGCTGGCAAGCGTCCCTTGCTATGCCGATGGCTGGCATTATCAGCAACTAAGCGACCCGTTGACCAACCAAAGCTATAGCTTGGCACAATCACCAAGGCCTGACCGCAACCTTTACGATAACATCAAGCTGCAAATTGTCTGCAAACAACAGCAGTTGCAAGCGGTGGTTGAGGCTGAAAGCCTGATTGAGTCGCAAAACAGCCCGTTTGTGCTAGATTATCAGATTGACCAGAGTGATCCGGTAAAATTGACCTTCAGCACTTTTGCCGATTCTAAGCGTAGAGGCTACACTAATGAAAATGCCAAACGCATCGCCGATGATCTATTGGCGGGCAAAAAAGTGTTTGTCCGCATTTATACGCTGATAAAAAAGGTGTTGTCCGCTGAAATGCTGCTGGATGACGCGCAGCCCGCTATCGATAAGGTGTTTGCCGATTGTGGCATGGTAGCCAATCCCAATGGTGCGGGGGCGAACGCTTATAGCTTAGGACAATTTGAACAAGATTTTGCCAAACTGAACCCGCAACAGCAACAACAAGTGCTGGCTAAAATTAAAAAAATGATGACGGAACTACCTTAATGCTAAGATTATTTGCCATTGAAGAAGGCAAACTGAAAGAACTGGCCACTTCGGAACATTCGTTTAATGGCGATATGTCGGCAGCGTGGATAGACGCGCACGACCCCAGCGAGGAGGAACGCAACCAACTCCAGACTTTTTTGCGCATGGAGTTGCCGGAGTCTGAAGAGGTTGAGGAAATTGAGTCTTCCGCCCGTTATTTTAGTGACTCGGTCGGTGTCCATGTACGTTCGCTATTTTTGGCGCAACACGAAAGCCGCCATCAAACGGCAACAGTGGCGTTTATCTTGCAGAACGAGCGGCTGATCACCTTACGCGAAGGGGCATTGGCGGATTTTAGACTGCTACGGATGCGGGCCCGTAGGGGGCAAATTGAGGCTTATACCCCGCAAGAACTGTTGGTAGTGATTTTTGAGCAAAAAGTGGAAAATCTGGCCGACAATTTGGAAGATATTCACCGCAAACTTGAGGATGTCAGTTATTTGGTGTTGGAGGAAATTGGTTCGGATTTGGAACAAGCTATTGATCAACTGGCACAATTGGAAGACAGCAACGGAAAAATACGGCTGTGCCTGATGGACACGCAGCGTTCCATCGCCTTTTTGCAACGCCATTTGCGCAATTTCCCCGAGCTGCAAGAAAACGCGCGGGAAATTGCCCGGGACGTTGATACGCTAATGGCGCACACCACTTTTTTGTTTGATAAAATCAACTTTTTGATGGACTCGACGCAAGGTTTCATCAATATCGCGCAAAACAAAATCATCAAAATTTTTTCCATTGCCGCCGTGGTGTTTTTGCCGCCCACGCTGGTCGCCAGCATTTATGGCATGAACTTCCAAAACATGCCGGAACTGAATATGCCTTTTGGTTATCCGGGGGCATTGTTTTTGATGTTATTGGCGGGCATTGCGCCCTATTGGATATTTAAGCGTAAGGGTTGGCTGTAGCCCTTCGGCTTCACTCAGGGAGTGGTTTGACTTCAATCAGGCTATGGCTTTCGGTATCGCCGCCCCAACACTGAGACAAACCAAAGCACATTGACTGAAAGTAGCCACATTCGCTGAGCGTGGTCGAAGCCAGTATGTACCGTACCGCCTTATTCACCCGCCAACGACATCCGTTCCAGCAATAACGAACCGGTACGGATATTACCGCGATAATCGACATCATTGCCGACGGCAAGCAGTTGTTTGAACATGTCCTTTAAATTACCGGCAATGGTGATTTCTTCCACAGGGTATAACATAACACCATTTTCCACCCAGAAACCCGCCGCACCACGCGAATAATCGCCCGTCACATTATTGACCCCCTGCCCCATCAGTTCTGTGACCAACAAGCCGGTGTGCAAACTATTCAACATCCCGTTAAAATCCAACTCGCTGGGGGTGATGGTCAGGTTACGCACGCCACCGGCATTGCCAGTGGTTTGCAAGCCCAGTTTACGGGCGGAGTAACTGCTTAGCACATAACTGCGTAGCACACCGTCTTCAACCAATACACGGTCTTGGGTAGCCACGCCCTCACTATCATAGTTGGCACTGCCTAATGCGCACGGCAGGTGCGGTTGTTCGGTTATCTGGACAAATCCCGGAAAAATTGGCGTGTCAAGGGCATCCAGCAAAAAGGACGATTTACGGTATAACGCGCCACCGCTAATAGCACCAATAAACGAACCCAACAAGCTGGAGGCAACTTCTGCGGCGAACAATACCGCACATTGCTGGGTCGGCAATCGCCTTGCCGCCAAACGGCGCAAAGTGCGTTCGGCAGCTTTTATGCCGACCGCTTGGGGCAATTCCAAATCCACCGGATTCCGGGCAACGCTAAACCAATAATCGCGCTGCATACTATCGCCACGTTGTGCCAACACCGAACAGCTTAACGAATGGCGGGTGGACGGATAGCCTTGCAAAAAGCCCAAACTGTTGCCCAACACACGGATGCCTTGGTGGGTATTGACAGTGGCGCCTTCCGAATTGGTGATCTCGGGATGGTAGTTGCGGGCGGCATTTTCACAGTCAATGGCAAGGCTAATGGCAGCATCAGCATGGATGTGCCAAGGGTGGTTCAAATCCAAATCAGGGAATTCGGTCGCCAACAAGGCCGGATCAGGCAATCCGGAGAAACTATCCTCGCTGGTGTAGCGGGCTATGCTGCAAGCGGCATTGACAGTTTCTTTAATGGACTCAAGCGACAAATCTGTGGTGCTGGCGGAGCCTTTGCGTTGGCCAAAATAGACGGTGACCCCCAAGCCTTGGTCACAATGGTGCTCAATGGTTTCCACTTCGCCCAAGCGTGCCGTGACGGACAAGCCGTTTTCTTGGCTTAGACCCGCTTCAGCGGCGGTCGCGCCTTGTTTTTTGGCTTCGTCCAACAAGCGTTGGACTATGTCTTTGAGCGGATTAATCTGTTGTTGGATATGTTCTGGGTTTTGCACTGGATTGCCTGTTGTTTTGTAGGGCTTAAACACCCGTTCCACCGACGGTTATCTGGTCAATTTTCAAGCTGGGCTGACCGACACCCACCGGCACGCTTTGCCCGTCTTTGCCGCAGGTGCCAACACCCGAATCCAATTGCAGGTCGTTGCCGACCATTGACACCTTGGTCAATACATCCGGGCCGTTGCCGATCAAGGTGGCACCCTTGACGGGGCGGGTGATTTTTCCGTCCTCAATCAAGTAGGCTTCGTTAGCCGAAAAGACAAATTTTCCAGAAGTGATGTCCACTTGCCCACCGGCGAAATTTTTGGCGTATAAGCCATTTTTGACTGATTTTATTATTTCTTCGGGATCATGCTGGCCCGGCAGCATGTAAGTGTTGGTCATGCGCGGCATGGGTAGGCAAGCATAAGATTCGCGCCGACCATTGCCGGTGGGCTTGACCCCCATCAAGCGGGCATTCAGTTTGTCTTGCATGTAACCTTTTAAAATGCCGTTTTCTATCAACACGGTATTTTCAGTGGCGGTGCCTTCGTCATCAATGCTCAGCGAGCCACGGCAACCCGCCAAAGTGCCGTCGTCGACCACGGTGCATAAATTTGAGGCAACCCGTTCGCCCACCCGACCACTGAAAGCGGACGTGCCTTTGCGGTTAAAATCGCCTTCCAAACCATGCCCTATCGCTTCATGCAACAAGATACCGGGCCATCCCGGCCCCAGCACCACGGTCATGTTACCTGCCGGTGCTTCGCTGGATTCCAGATTGACCAGGGCTTGGCGCACCGCTTCTTTGGCATAGCCCAAAGCGCGGTCTTGCTCGAAAAAGTAGCTGTAATCTGTCCTGCCCCCACCCCCCATGCTGCCTTGCTCACGCCGACCTTTGTCCACCACGATAACACTGACGTTCATCCGCACCAATGGCCTAATATCAGCTGCCAACATGCCCGCGTGGTCAGCCACTAATATCTGCTCGTAAACGCCAGACAGACTGACAATCACCTCTTCGATACGGCTATCCAATTTACGGGTTTCGGTATCGACATAATTCAGCAAATCGACTTTTTGCTGGTCAGCCAAAGATTGTAGCGGGTTAAGCGGTGCATAATAGCGTTGGTTATTGCTGTTCTGGCGCAAGTTAACGGCGGTGTTTTGCCCTTGCCGGACGATGGCCCGCACATTGTCGGCAGCAGCCAACAACACCGGCAATTCAATACGGTCACTGTAAGCAAATCCGGTTTTGTCACCCGCCACAGCACGGACACCTACGCCTTGTTCTATGCTGTGGCTACCATCTTTAATGATGCCACCCTCCAACAGCCATGATTCAGAATGGCTGGATTGGAAATAAATGTCTGCCACATCCACCGCTGAACAAATAAGCCGGGCCATAATTTGTTCTATATGGTGATCGTGCAAGTTGGCGGGGGTTAAGATAGCTTGTTTGGCTAGTGTCAATAATTCCATTGGCAATTTGGCGGTGGCGCTAAAAAAGGCAGTTCGGCTAAACGGCTAGGCTTAGCCACTGGGCGGTCATTCTTCTTTCAGGTGATCATGTAAGGCTTCGTACAAATCCAGCAACAAAGCATCCTGATCGCTGGTGGCATTTTTATCATTGTCACTGTCATCACTGGGGTTAACAGAAATGGCGGTGATTTTCACCCAGTCACCATCAGGCTGCACAGCAACCATAAAATTGGCTTCATGCTGTTCATCTTTGTTACGGCTAAACAAGCCAAAAATACTCTTGGCGGTATAGTACACATAATACAAGCCACGTTTCTGGTTATGGTCGGTGATTTTTATTTCGCTTTGTTCCAACCCCAAACCTACATCACGCCAAGCCTTGTCTATGGGCAGGTCAAGCTTGATGTGCATGGGCTTGGCTTCCACCAAAACCACGGCATCACCTAAGCCAGTTTTGCCCCTGCCTTTCTTTTTATGCGACTTTTTGTGCTCTTGGCTAACTTCCGGTTCAACTACTGTTTCATCCACGACACTTTTCTCAACCGCCAGAATGGGCGGGCGTTCCAATAATTCGGTGTCACGGTAGCGGGTATCCTTGCCGCCACAGGCCACTAACAGCCCCCCTATCAACAGCGCTTTTACTATCACATGCATAATTATTCACAAAATAGTCGGCGATGATCCAATACCGGAAAATGCGCCCTCACTTTCGCCACGCGCTCCCTGTCCAAGTCCGCGCACACAAATCCGCTGCCTGTCTTGTAACAGTCCAGCACGCTGCCCCAAGGATCAACTATCATGCTGTGACCAAAGGTTTTACGGCCATTTTTGTGGAATCCCCCCTGATTGGGGGCCACCACATAACATAAATTTTCCACTGCCCGCGCACGCAACAGCAATTCCCAATGGGCAGCACCTGTTTCGGCAGTGAAAGCAGAAGGCACCACCAATATCTCCACCCCTTGTTTGACCATGGTGCGAAAAAACTCCGGGAAACGCAGATCGTAACAAACGGCAATACCCATTTTGCCAAATGGGGTGTCCAGCACCAACGGTTGCTCCCCAGCGGCAATGGAATCGGATTCACGGTAAACTTCTTGCGTACCGGGCACACTGACATCAAACAAGTGCATCTTGTCGTAACGGGCAACCCGTTCACCTTGGTCATTATAAATCAGGCAAGCGGCCCGGACTTTGTTGGGCTGGTCACAGGCCATTGGCATAGTGCCGCCAATTACCCAAACATGGTATTTTTTGGCGGTTATGGCCAAAAAATGCTGGATAGGGCCAGAACCGTCGGTTTCTTTGGCTTTAATTTTGTCTTGTTCGTGATCGCCCATCAAGGCAAAATTTTCCGGTAACGCCACCCATTGCGCCCCCGCTTTTGCCGCTTCGGCAATCAGCCGGTCGGCCAGCAACAAGTTTGAGCTGATATTGGGGCTGGATGCCATTTGTATCGCTGCACATTTACTCATCGTACCTACCTATTTTTGTATATTGTTATTTTTATAGGAATTACCTAACCAAGGAAAGGTGGTGATACCCGACCAAGTTTTTTGGAACAAACCATCGTTTTCATGATGGGGCACGATGACCAGATTGCTCCATTTGCCTTTGACTTGATAGTGCGACCCAAAAAACAAACCATCCTGCTGTCTGCCACTGAGTCCTTGGGCGACCAACGAGCTGACATTGCCGACGATTGTACCAGCTATGGGTACAGCATCGGCACTTTTTGGCACAACCGAAACATCGTAATCCATAACCCGATTGACAAAATCCAAGTCGCCGTTCAGCTTGATGATTGCCGGCACGGCATCCACTTGCAAATTTTGGGTATGTGCCTTACCTTTATTGACGGTAAAATGTCCATCGATCCTATCAAAAGTCAAGCCTTGCTTATAAACATCGCTAAAATCAAGCTGCAACCGCTTGACCCACTGTTCTAAAGCCAATATGCCAAGAATGCGGCCAAAGCCAGGCTCGACGCTCAAAATACGCCCGTTTTGGCAATGCATATCCAATGTGCCGCGTAGATCCTTGTAGGAAAAATCGTAAAGGGGGGCGGGCCATTGTAAGGAAAAATCAACATTGCCCACTGTTTCCGCCAAATCTTTGCTGATATTGAGATCGGACAACAACTGACCGGTATTTGGGGTACGCAAATGGCCTTGCAATTGGGTGTGTGACTGCCCTTTGCTGGTTGTCCATGCGCCAGTAAGGGACAATTGCAGCTTAATGCCCATCAAGTCGATTTTTTTGAACGCCAAGCCATTGTCCAAATGCTCTGTTTCAACGGATAAACTTCCTATATCAATGCCTTGCCAAAGCGTTTTGGCACTACGCACGCTGATCAATGGCAAATGATCTGGCTGCTTGACAGAGCTTGCCGCATCAGCCAATCCCGTCGGGCCAGTGTCTGCCTCTAACATTTTTAGTTTGGACAAATCCAGTTCCGCCAAATCCAAACTGATTTTTTCAGTGCCAGCAAGGTCATTAGGCACAATGGCTATACCCGCCGCCAGTTCACTATCGAAACTGGCCGACCAATGCCGTTGATGCGGTTGCAATGCCATATCGAATGCCCCTAATGAGCTGCCATGCCATTGCAAGTCTTGGGTATGGACACTAACATGACGCAATAGCCCGCTAAGGTCATAACCCTTAGCGGGCGTTCCGCCCAATGCGTCGGGTTGGCTGCCGTTGCCGATAACAGCCAGCCAGTGATCCAACGGCAGCAAAGCATTGTTAATGTCAAGCCATAACCCGGGTGTTTTGCGTTGCACAGCATCACCTTGACCCAAGACAATATGCCCCGACTGCAATACGCGCTGCGGCATGGCAAATTTAACGGCGGCTTTAAGCTGCTGGTCATAATTGAGCATAACCGGCAGTTCGGCAGCATCATTCAGCAAAAATTGCAGGGACAAAGGCCTTTTTTGCTGCCTCGTTTTTGCCAAACCACCGGGCAAATTGAGCGCCACGCCTTGCAAATCTGAATGGACGGTGATTTTTGCCGGATTATCGGCGATTTTAGCTGATATCTCATCGGGCAACAGCAACTGCAATTGGTAGGACAGCTCACCTTGCGCCCAACGCCAATCAGGCAGCGCGAATTGTTGCTGTAGCCGGTCGATGGCCACCGACCCGTCAGCGGTGATCAAAACGGCTGCTGGCAAGGGATTGCTGAATGTTAGTGTGGCTGGCTGGCCCAATACTTGGGCATGTATGGCATCACTGGTCATCCCCGTTTCGGTGAATTTTAAATGACCCACCAGCCGCTCCAGCCATAAATCCAACGGCAATACATTAACCGCCGCCCCGTCAAGCGTGGCATTCAAGCTTACTTTGGGCGTGCCCACACCACCCAATGGGATGACAAAATCGGCATCTATATGAGTGTTCCCTTTGGGGGACAAAACCGTTATAAACTTATCGGTGCTGGCTTTCAGTTCCGACGCTTGCAAGAAACTGAACACATCACTAATTGCACCCTCCAACTCCCCCTTAACCGTTAATGCCTTACTGGCCAATATATTGGGATTGACCACCACGGCCTTGACCAATTGCAGATGGTGGCTGGTTGCGGTGGTCACATCGCAGGTCAACACTTTGTTGTCGATACGGACGTTCCCGCCAATGCCAGTGAGTAGAGGCCATCGCGGGGCATAATTAAGCTGCAATTGTTCAACATCGACACTAAGCCTAAACACACCGTCCGCAGACGTTTCAGGAAATTTATTGAGACGGCCGGAAAAAACCAATTGGCCATTATTACCCTTGCCTGCCGGAAAAGCATTATAAAACCATTCATAATCCAATGGTTTCATTGCTTTTTTGGGAAGATAGCCGGCCAATTTACCGACATCGTCGCTAGCGAATGTCATGGCCAAATCCATAAACGGCGTACCGCCATTATCAGGCACGCTCAGACTGAATTGGCTTTGGCTGCTGAACCCTGGCAGAACCAAATCAAACTGGTCACTGGCAAAACGCCATTGCCGGTCTTGTTGTTGCCAACGGACACGGCTGTGGAAACGGTCAACCGGCAACGCTTGGGGAAACCAGTTGGGTATCGTTATGCTGTTGTTGGTCAAGTCCAAATCAATGATGCCCTGTTGCTCGGTACCAATCACCTGTCCGCTCAGTCCGGCAAAACCCGGCGTGCCCGGCATTGCCGCCATCGCCAATCCACTTACTGCTGCATCAATCGCGAAATGTTGCGTGGTAAGGTCAGCAAAAACACGCAGCTTTTGCAAAATACCCGACATTTGCGCCTGTTCCAGCCCGCCCAGATAAGCTATCGGCACATCGGGGAAAAATGCCGCCAAGCCGGAGGCCACTTGCAAATCCAGCTGCTTGACCGATACCGCCAATTTTTGCCAGCGTCCTTGCTGGCTTTGTTCCACACCTATGCTCAGTTGCGCTTGATGCAGTTTGTCGCTAAGGTCTGTCCACTGCAAGCCCGCCAAACTAAAACGTTGCCATTGCGCTTGCCGCGCCCATTGCAAACGTGTGGTCAGGCTTGTGACCGGCACAATACCGACGCCTTGCCTGACTGCATGGAACTTTTGCAAAGCCAGTTCGCCCTGCACGGCTACCACTTGTGAATGTTGCAGCTTAAGCCAAGCTTGCCAAGAAGCCAGCCCTGACTGCAAAGTGACCTCACCCGGCAAGTAGCCCGCCAACCAGTGCGGCAAATCAACGTCTTTGCCTTCAACAAAAACATCCCCATCCACTACCCCGGGCTGGAAAAAATTGCCATTAATGGCCATACTGATGCGCAGGGATTGCGCCTGTGGCGCATCGTCCAAAGGCATCAACGCATTAATGCGGTGCCGCTCGCCTTCGTTAAAGATCACCATATCGACGTTTTTTAATGTCACCGGATGGGCAGCCGGATGCCTGGCATCTTGCCAAGTGATTTCGCTGTGCAGCAGTTCATATTTGCTGCCTTGCAACAACCACAACGGGGCATTTCCGGTCGCTTTTAAACCGGCAATAGCAACACTGCCATCGCTATTGCGGATCACCGACAACTTGCAACCCACCAGCGACACCCAAGTGGCTGACAACCAATCACGCTTAGCCAGCAGACCAAACAGATGGACACCTAAACGGATTTCGGCAAGCTCAATAACCGGCTGGCCCGGGCTATTGCCAAAAGTGATCTGTTCGATTATCAGTTCCGGATCAATACCGCGCATTTTTGCCTGTAAGTGGCCTATTTTTACCGGCAAGCCCACTTTATTTGAAATTTGCGTTGCTAGCTCTTGCTGATAGCTGGTAACACCGGACAATGCCAGCCGCAAGGCGGTCAGGCCAATTGCTGTAGCCAGCAATGTCCAGAACAAAAGATGCCGTGTGGCACGCGTCAGATGATGTATCACGGCAAAGGACAGAGGGCGGGTAAGGTGGGCGGGAAGTGCGGTTTAGGGCAGCGCAGCTTTATAACAGGACAACATCATATTGTTCCTGATTGTATTCGGCTTCCGCGCGGAATTTAATCTGCACACCCAAAAAAGTCTCCAATTCGGCGAGCATGTCGGCTTCTTCATCGAGCAGCATTTCCACCACGCCGTTAGAGGCCAGCACCAACAGGTTTTTGACTTTGTACAACCTGACTTCGCGGATAATTTCGCGGAAAATTTCCAAGCACATTGATTCCGCCGTCTTTAAAACACCCCGCCCGCCACAAGCGCTACAAGGTTCACAAAGGATGTGCTCCAAGCTTTCGCGGGTGCGTTTGCGGGTCATTTCCACCAACCCCAACACCGACACTTCAGTGATTTTAGTTTTGGCGCGGTCCTTTTCCAAGTTGCGTTCCAAAGCCAGCAACACTTGACGCTTGTGTTCCTCGCTTTTCATATCAATGAAATCGATAATGATGATGCCGCCCAAATTACGCAAGCGCAACTGGCGGGCGATGGTTTGGGCTGCTTCCAAGTTGGTTTTGAAGATGGTCTCTTCCAAATTGCGCCCGCCCACATAACCGCCGGTGTTGACATCCACGGTGGTCATCGCTTCGGTTTGGTCAAACACCAAATGCCCGCCGGATTTGAGCTTGACCTTGCGCTCCAAAGCCTTCTTGATTTCATCCTCAACACTGTAAATGTCAAATACCGGACACTCACCGGCATAATGCTCAACCACAGGGACAATTTCCGGCACGAACACTTCGGCAAATTCCAACAAGCGATGGTAGGTTTCGCGTGAGTCCACCCGAACCCGCTCAATACCCTCCTTATATAAATCCCTTAACGTCCTTATGCTAAGTGGCAAATCTTTGTGTATCAGTTGCTTGGGCTTAGATTCCGAGACTTTTGCGACTATCGACTCCCACAACTTGACCAAAAAAGTCATATCCGCCACCAGCACCGACTCTTCCACACATTCGGCAGCAGTGCGGGCAATAAACCCGCCGCATTGATGAGTGGTGCGGAAATTGTCCAGACAAGCTTTTAAGCGCGCCCGTTCAGTATCCTGTTCGATACGTTGCGACACGCCGGAAGCATTGGCATAAGGCATGTAAACTTGGAAGCGTGACGGTATGGAGATTTCCGTGGTCAGCCTGGCCCCTTTGCTGCCCAAAGGGTCTTTCACCACTTGCACAACCAAGGTTTGGCTTTCGTGCAAATAATGCTCGATATTTTCTGACCCTTTCTTTTCCAAATCTTTGGCGCACAAATCTGACAAGTGCAAAAAAGCTGCCCTAGGCAAGCCAATATCGACAAAAGCCGCTTGCATCCCCGGCAAGACACGGCACACTTCGCCTTTGTAGATATTGCCGACCAAACCCCGCTCGCGGGTGCGTTCAATAATCAACTCTTGCAACACACCATTTTCAATCACCGCAACACGGGTTTCCGGCGGCGTGACATTAATCAGGATTTCTTCACTCATGCAATGGAGATATGCCTTGTTGGGTTAATAATGCGGCCGTCTCAAACAAAGGCAGGCCGACCACGCCCGAATAACTGCCGTTAATTGACACCACAAATTGCGCCGCCCTGCCCTGAATGGCATAAGCGCCCGCTTTATCGGCCGGTTCGCCGGTTCGCCAATAGGCCAGCATATCCGCTTCGCTTAAGGTTTTAAAAATCACCTCGGTGAAGCTGATTGCCTGGCCATGTTCACGCCCACGCAACGAAACAGCGGTATAAACGTGATGGCTGGTGCCGGACAGCCGCGCCAACATAGCCAAAGCCTCGGCTTGGTTAGCCGGTTTGCCCATAATTAGCCCGCCTTGCACCACCGTGGTGTCAGCAGCCAAGATCGGCAATTCAGCCTGTATAGCTTGCTGGCAAGCCAATGATTTTTCTGCTGCCATACGCTGCACATAAGCCAAAGGGGCTTCGTTAGGATGAGGCGTTTCGTCAATCGCAACGGCATGGACGCGGTGGCGTATGTTCAGCTGGTCAAGCAATTCGCGGCGGCGGGGTGATGAGGAGGCAAGGATAATTTGTGCAGGCATTAACGGTGATAAGGATGGTTATTAAGGATGCTCCAGGCACGGTATAGCTGCTCGGCAACCACCACCCGCACCAGCGGATGGGGAAAAGTCAGCGGCGATAAACTCCACGATTGTTGCGCCAATTGCCGGGCGGCATCGGACAGGCCTTCCGGCCCGCCCACCAACAAAGCAACCGGCTGCCCTTGGCTTTGCCAAACTTGCATGGCATGAGCCAGTGCTGGCGTTGTCCAGCACTGGCCCGGGATATCCAAAGTAACCACATGGGCGCCGGCCGGGATGGCGGCTATCATACGCTCCCCTTCCTCTTTGACAATACGGGCAACATCGCTGTTTTTGCACCGCTTGCCCGGGGCAATTTCTTTAAGCACCAAAGCACATTCGCGCGGCATCCGCTTGGCATATTCGTCATAGCCTTGCTGCACCCAACCGGGCATACGGTTGCCCACTGAAATAAGATGAATTTGCATAAGCCAGCAGGATACCGTTAAGTGCGGCCAGTTACAACCCGATACCCTGTGTGCTAGCAAGCCCTGCCACTACTAGCCGCCCCTAAACAGTTATCCATTAAGCTCATGATGATAGAAGCTAACGCTCCCATAAGGGACTATTGGATTGCCCAACAACCCACTAGGCCAGCTGGACAGGAATGGCTGTGGCTGAACGCACCACTTCATTCTTCTCGTTAAAGTAAATAAGGGCAGGCTTATGATGCTCCGCTTCTTGTGCGGTCAGCAGGGCATACGCACAAACAATAATCAGGTCACCCGGACAAGCCAACCGCGCAGCCGCACCATTGACTGAAAAAACACCACTGCCGGCTTCAGCACGGATGGCATACGTGCTGAAACGCGCCCCGTTATTGATGTTATAAATCTGTATTTGCTCGTATTCCAAGATGCCTGACAAATCAAGAATGGCGCTGTCAATCGCGCATGAGCCTTCATAACCCAATTCTGAACGGGTCACCGTGGGCCGGTGTAACTTCGCTTTAAGCATCGTAATCTGCATAATAAAACACTATAACTATGTTAAAAAAACGCTTAATTATCTATTAAGTTAAACCTTACAGCAACTTTTAACCGTAACCGAGGCATTTGGCAACGGGTGCAGCCTGCTTGTACAGCAAAAACACCCTGCAAAGCCCGCCCCACAAGCAACACCAGCAAACTCTTTTGAAATGATAAGATTTATGTGACAAAAGTATGAATTTTTTTGACAAAACCCAGTAGAAATGTACAATAATCTTATACCGCTTGTCCGATATGCAGCCATTTAAAACTGCCTGATCAAGCCGTTTGTACGCCTGTCGCTTGGCGGCGAAGGTAACACAGCACGGAAGAACGGCATGGAAGTTCACCATTATGTCAAAAAGGAAGACATGAATTGCCAAATCCATTTGTTAATTTTTATGCTTATTTTTAGGGTAGGCACTAGTGAAAAAATTTAAGTACATTTTTGTTGTATTGGCCATATTATCGGCTCATCAAGGAAATGCATTCGCGGACAGCTCTAGCGACAATAAGTCTGGCTCTAGCAACAACCAGTCCAACTCTGGCGAAAATCAGTCCGGCTCCAACAACGACCAGTCCAACTCTGGCGAGAATCAGTCTAAGTCAGGCGATAACCAGTCCGGCTCTAACAACGACCAGTCTCATCAAAATGCCATCAATGCTGCTGATCAAGCCATAACGGCCGATCAAAACAAATTGAGCGAAGACACTAATTCGCTCGACAAAGCCAATTCAGACTATCAAGCATCAAAAGACGATGAGGCCAAATTAGCCCAAGCAGTCAAAACGGCCAATGATGCCGAAAACGCTGACGCAGCCAAACTGGCCGTTGACACCACCAACGCCAATAATGCCAACAATGCCGATGCAGCCAAAAAGCTCGAAGTGAGCAATTTATACGCTGCCGTCCAAAAAGACAATAATGCGGTAAATGCCGACAATAACCAATTAAATGCAGATCAAAATAAGCTTCAACATGACCACTCAGCCTCGGCCTTAGTCAAGCAATTAGACAACAATGCCATAAGTGCTGATCAAGCCAAGTTAAACGCCGACACCCAAACAGCTAATAATGACCAAACTGCCTATAAAGCTAAACAGGCCGAAGAAGCCACACTAGCCAATGCAGCCCAACAAGCCAAGAACGCCGTAAACAACGATCAAAGCCAATTAACCGCTGATACCCAAAAGGCTCATGACGCACAACAGGCCGATCAAGCCAAACTGGACGATGAAGCCAAATTAGCCGAAGCAGTCAAAATGGCCAATGATGCAGTTAATTCCGATAAAAACAAGTTAACCCAAGACGACCAAAATCTGGCGAACCTCAATGGAACCGGTGGTTCCGGCGGAACAGGTGTAACTGGCGGCATCGGCGGACGTGGCACTGGCACAAACCCAGCATCGGCACCCGAAATTGACACCAACCTTACTGGGCTTAGCTTGGGCTTGCTATCAGGCATCTTATTGATGATATCTGAGCGTCGCCGCAAAAGCCAATAAAAACAAATAAATGTGACCCATATAGTGGCGTGGCGGAATACATGGCTGCTCCTAGAGCAGTGTATTGCGCTACGCTGAATCCCAGCTATCTTGCCATTTGCGTCACATTAAGTTATCTGTAATGGCCTGAAATTTTTCTGATCAATCAATATGTTTTTTGTGTCATAATGTTCGGCTAGCAAGTTAGTCAACTGATGCATTTGGATGTAGTAATGAGATGAAACGGATAGCGGTAATATTGGGCATACTATTAACTGCCAGCCTAGGAGATGCCGACACGCATTACCTCTTCTCTAATCAAACTGTTGGCAACATTAATGTGCCGACACCAGTACAGCTTATCACTTCTTCACAACCCTATGCATTGCCCGCTTATTTGAGCGGTTTCCGTGCCGGCTTTAAGCCTTTTTTTGCTCTACCTACCGGCAATGTCGCCATCCGCCACGATAATGGTATATTTGTCGCCTCCCTTGCTTCTGGTGACCCACAAAGCTTATCAGGCATCAACTCATTTGGCCAACACATCAGCACAAGCAATACTACTGCAACCGGCCTTTCCGGTAATGCGAAAAACGCTGGCGGAACAGGAAGCTCTTCTGGGTCAAGCAATTCGGCCGGTTTTGCCTTGCCTAAAGGCAGAGCCAATGGCGGTTCTGGCATAACGACAGCCAGCCCAACGAAAACACCTAGCCATTCCGGCAACGGCTCGGGGGGCGGGCTTCCCTTCAATGGCGGAAACCATTCCGATATACAATCAGCGCCTGAAATTGACACCAAACCAGCCAGATTAGCCTTAGGTTTATTATCAGGCATGATGTTGTTGATAATTGAACATAATAAATATTCAACAATGAATAATAGGGTCTAAAGTACGCTGAAATGTAGCCATTATGCGGCATACCTAATCAGGGCATCTGTGCCAACCTTCGGCTGAATGCGCCCTATCCATACATACCGGCTTGCTACTTCCACCAACTGCGTTAAATTGACAGCACGAAACTTTAACCCCCCTTAACCTGTCTATTCCTAAGATTTCCTGTTACCCTGTTGGCTAGCCTACTGGATTGAATTTCTATGCCCCAGATTTTATACCGCTCCTCCCCTTATTTTCTGTCAGCTCCGTTATTACGCCTGATTTTTCTGTTTCTAATTGCGGGCAGCGAGATAGTCTTAGTGTCGTGGTCTATAGATGCCCACGCTTTACTCGATTCGCCCGTGCCGACAATCGCCTGGCTTGGCTATTCCGGGCTATCCGCTCGGCTCGGCTTTTTGTTTGTCGCCATCTTAGGCTTCCTTAATAGGGAGCAGATTAAAACGACCGGCCTATCGTTTTGGCGCACTCAGCCTAACAACAGCCTGTGGTGGTTGGCGGCCCATGCCTTGTCGCTGGCTATTTTTGGCTTGGTGACTTTTGTGCTGTTTACTGACCAAAATACTTTTGCCATCAATCCTAGCCGACCCCTTGCCGCTATAGGGCTGCCGGTTGCCTGGCTGATTTCCGGCTGTGCCAGCCAAGCTTGCTTATTACTTGTTTTTTGGCCTTGGTCTGCCTGGCGTGTTTTTCTGCACCAACCTTGGCAACACCTGCCGCTCGCCTTGCTTGCCACCGCTGCAAGTTGGGGCATTGCCCTATTGTCCGCGAACAGCTGGACGCAGTTATCGAGGCTGACCTTCATTCTTAGCAAGGCGTTATTGTCATTGATTTATCATGGCGTAGTTGCCGATCCGGTGACTCAGGCACTGGGCACGCCCACTTTTATCGTAGCAGTGCGACCCGAATGTTCCGGTTATGAAGGCATGGCGCTGGTCACCCTCTTTTTTACGTTATTTATCTGGACGGCCCGTAAAGTTTTGCGCTTCCCAGTTGCTTTGTTGCTTTACCCAATGGGTATTGCCGTGTTATACCTAATGAACTTAGTTAGGATTTGCGTACTGATCGTCATTGGCACTGAGTGGTCACCTTACATCGCGCTGGGTGGCTTTCATTCCAGTGCCGGCTGGGTTTTGTTCATCACCGTTAGCGTGGGTATTGTCTGGATTTCACAACGGCTGCCCATTTTTATCCGCGCCCCTTTCCCCCCTCCCCAAGAAAGCCCCACCAGCAACCCGGCAAAACCTTATTTGTTACCTTTTGTGGCGCTGATGGGCAGCACCTTATTTGGCAACTTATTCAGCGACGGTTTCGATTATATCTATCCACTCAAGGTGGTCATTGTTCTGGTCGTGCTCTGGTCGTTGCGGCACTCTTATCAAAAGGTTTTTAATGGTTTGTCCATCCCAGCAATCATTATCGGCACTATAGTGTTCGTTATCTGGGTCGTATTAGTGCCTATTGATGCCAAACAAGACCTAAGATTTGCCTATACCTTATCGACCATGCCTGTTGCTTGGCAATATGGCTGGCTATTTTTTCGGGTCATCGGGGCGACATTAACTGTCCCTATGGTCGAAGAACTGGCCTTTCGTGGTTACTTTATGCACAAATTGATTAACTCGGATTTCCTAGCGGTAAAGCCAGGCCAGTTCACTTGGCTGTCTTTTGCCGTATCATCATTGTTGTTTGGGGCAATGCATGGGGCATGGCTGGCTGGCACGGTGGCGGGCATCGGCTATGCATTGGCCTTATATCGGCGCGGAGTGCTGGGCGACGCGATCATTGCCCACTCGACCACCAACGCCCTGTTGGCCATTTATGTATGGCAAACTCAGCACTGGTCGTTGTGGTAGCGGCTGTTTATCTGGCCTTCCCTTCGGCTTCGGGTAGTGGCTAAATTGCAACTGTTTACTAAGCGGCTAGCGGATGCTGAAACCATCCTTGGGTCACTTACTGTTGTCATGGGCAATTACAGTTTAACCATTACCCTACCAGGGAACGCACTCAAGCCTAAGATTTTCCGATGTCTTTATTGATGGTCATAAATGCCTCCTGAACAGTCGCCATAAACTGTGCCGGAAAGATAATGGTGGAATTTTTCTCGGTGGCAATCTCCGCCATGGTTTGCAAGCTGCGCAGTTGCAACGCCACCGGATGGGCGGCAATAATGTCCGCCGCTTCCCCTAGCTTGACTGCCGCTTGAAACTCGCCTTCAGCGGCGACAATTTTAGCACGCCGTTCGCGTTCTGCTTCCGCTTCTTTTGCCATAGCCCGCTGCATATTGTCGGGCAAGATGATGTCTTTTATCTCAACTGCAGTCACTTCCGCGCCCCAAGGTTCGGTATGCCCGTCTATGACATTCTTAATTTGCTGGTTAATGTTGATGGTTTGTGAAAGCAGCTGATCCAACGAAAACTGCCCGACCACGTTACGCACGGTGGTTTGGCTGATCTGGTTGACCGCGCTGGTGATGTCTTCAATGGCCACCACCGACCGTTGCGGATCAATAATCTTGTAGTACGCAACCGCTGCAATATCAATAGACACGTTATCTTTGGTGATGATTTTCTGCGACGGTATGTTCATAGTGATGGTGCGGAGCGTGACTTTAGTCATTTGCTCCAAAACGGGTATTAGGATAATAAGCCCCGGGCCACGCACCCCAGTCACCTTACCCAAAAAGAATATGACTCCACGGTCATATTCTTTAACAATTTTCAACGACAAGTAAGCCAAAACCAGCAGGCCTATTAGGGAGCTTGCCACCCAATCGAATGAATACATGTTGATGCCTTTTATGTGGCTGTGATATCAAAGCAATATCGGCTGTCCATACGGACAGCATGAATCTAGCCGTTATTAGCCAGTGTGTCAACTATTCTGTCTGGCGTGCCAATCGCAAAAGCAGTATGCATGACACTAAATTAATGCTATAGTGGTGAATTATCCAGCAACATCATATAAAGCCAACCACCTGTTTTGCAAGTGAATGGCCTTTAAAAACACTTTTTTAATCATTAGATTGTTTTATAACTACTGGCAATTATAGGCTTTGCAAGCCGATTATGCCCTTTTACCTCATTCCAAAGATTAAATTTTTTCAATGGCATCATGTTTTTAAACCCACCCTTTGTGAACTGTTTTATATGAAAAATTTCAAATACTTACTTGCCATTCCGGTAGTTATCCTTGCCAGCCAAGGCAATGCTTCTGCCGACACCATCCCCTATTCACATATCGGCTCTATCAATCCTGTAGGCTATACCTTTACCGCCATCAACACCGGCACTATCGATGCCTATTTCGCTGGCTCAACCGCTGGTTATAATGAAGCGTTAGGCTTAGAAGTCAACGGTGTCAATACTGGGATTTGGGGGCTTGAAGACCACCAAACCGCAATCGGCATAGAAATGAGCTGGAATGTACACGCGGGCGACACACTGACCTTTGTTGATTATGTTTGGGGCGGCGGCGGTCATGCCGCAACCTACGACAGCAACGGTCAGCCTACTGGCGGCATTTATGCATTGACATCCGATATCGCGCAAAATATTGATAAAAATGAACACGTCTATTCTACGTCATTTGACACTGCCACTGGCAAGGTAGCCAGCACATTGCGTTCGGCAATCACACTACCTACTGGCGGCACGCCACCGGTATATGTGGCTTTTGAAGACTTGGTCAGTGCCACCGGTCAGGCAAAAACCCAGTTAGGCAATTATACTTTATCCAATTACAACTACTACGATGAGAACTATATCTTTACCAACGTGGCGGTCAAAAGCTTCCCAACCGCCCCTGAAATTGATGCCAACCTTGCAGGGTTGGGTGTAGGCTTACTATCTGGCATAATGCTGCTGATGTTGGAACGCAAACGTTCCCGCTAATTGCCACCCTCGCCGTAGCAGCCATACTTTAAAACCATAATAGCCACATCCTTAGCGTGGCATCTAGTCAGTATATATATATATATATATATATTGACAGCCGCATTACAAATATGTGAAACTTCTAGCCAAACTAGAAGTTGTTTATTTATTATTGCAGTGTCCCAAAGATTACAGGATTTTTTCAATGGCACTTCGTTTTGAAACCCGCATGATCCTAAACTGTATTACTTGGAGACCCATTATGAAAAAAATTAAATACCTGCTTGCTGTACCAGCAATCCTGCTAGCTGGCCAAGGCAATGCTTTTGCCAGCCCATCAGCCAATAACGTTCCCTATGCAAATGTAGGTGTCATTAATCCGGTGGGCTATACGTTCACTGCTGTCAACACTGGCACAGTAAACGCCTTTTTTGCCGGAACCACTGCTGCTTACAATGAAATATTGGGATTGGCAATTAACGGAGTCAACACCAACCAATGGGGTCTGGAAAACAAAACGACTGCCGTCGGCACAGAAATGAGCTGGAATGTGCACGCTGGCGACAAACTGACTTTTATAGACTATATTTGGGGATATAATCCGGTACAATATGACAGCAATGGAAACCCTATTGGTGGTATTTACAGTCTGACATCCAATATAGCCCAAAACCGCGACACCAACGAACATGTATATGCCACACCTCTCGGCAGTGCGACGTTTAATATTGTAAACAATCAGGGTCATATTGAGAATCTTACCCAGTTGACCAGCCAATTGCCCAGTGCAGCTACAACCCCAACTAACGGAACGCCACCCGTGTTTGTCTCTTTTGAAGACTTGACCAGTGCGCATGGCAAAACAGCAGGGTCGGATTACAACTACAACGACTTGGATTATGTCTATACCAACGTTGGCGTAAAAAGCTATCCTACCGCGCCAGAAATTGACGCTAACCTTGCTGGCTTGAGCTTAGGCTTATTGTCCAGTGTTCTGTTGCTGATGCTGGAACGTCGCCGTTCACACTAAGCTTTATTGGTTAAAAACAACATGTAACAAGTTGTTTTTAACCAAAGACCTAGCACATTAGGTCAAAAAAAGCCGACATCCACTTTAGTGTATGTCGGCTTTTTTGTTAATGCGCCTCGTCCCAGTTACTGCCCACCCCGATATCCACCACTAACGGCACAGCCAATTGTGCCGCCGAACACATAATTTCCCTGATTTTGGCGGTGCAACTTACCAATTGCGCCTCTGCAACCTCAAACACCAGTTCATCATGAACCTGCATGATCATTTTGGCATCAGGTTGTTCCTGCTGTAGCCAGGCGTCGGCACTGATCATGGCGCGTTTGATAATATCGGCAGCAGTGCCTTGCATGGGGGCATTGATGGCGGTGCGTTCGGCGTACTGGCGTACAGCGGCATTGCGGGCATTAATGTCCGGCAGGTACAAGCGGCGACCCAACAAGGTTTCCACATAGCCTTGTGCCTTGGCCTGTTCGCGGATGGTGTCCATGTAGGCCTTAACGCCCGGGTATCGGGCAAAATACAAGTCAATATAAGCTTGCGCCTGATTGCGCGACAAGCCCAATTGCTGAGCCAACCCGAATGCGGACATGCCGTAAATCAAGCCAAAATTAATCGCCTTGGCGGAGCGGCGCAAATCATTGCTGACTTGCTCGGGCGCAACCCCGAACACTTCGGCAGCGGTGGCGCGATGGATATCCTCACCCAAGCTAAACGCCTGCAATAATCCGGCATCGGCCGATAAATGCGCCATAATACGCAATTCAATTTGCGAATAATCAGCAGCCAACAGTTTATAACCGCTAGGGGCAATAAAAGCTTGGCGGATTTTACGGCCTTCTTCACTACGTATAGGGATATTTTGCAGGTTAGGGTCTGATGAAGACAAGCGTCCGGTAGCGGCAACAGCCTGATGGTAGGAAGTGTGCACCCGCCCACTCAGGCTATCAACTTGTTGCGGCAACTTGTCAATATAAGTAGATTTAAGTTTGCTCAGGCTGCGGTGATCCAAGATTATTTTGGGTAATGGGTAGTCCACAGCAAGCTCATGCAGGACTGATTCATCGGTGGATGGCTGACCTTTGGGGGTCTTTTTTAATACCGGCAATTTCAGTTCGTCATACAAAATTTCTTGGATTTGCTTGGGCGAACCCAGATTAAACACCCGCCCCGCCAACTGATGGGCATGTTGTTCGATACTCATTAATTGGCTAGCCAGTTGGTTGCTTTGTTCGGCCAGCATATCGCTATCAATCAGTACCCCATTGCGTTCTATCCTGACCAACACGCTAAGCAGCGGCATTTCCAGATCAGTATAAAGCTGCAACAAACGCGGCTGGTGCTGCAATTGGTCTTGTAGAACCTGATGCAAACGCAGGGTGATGTCGGCATCTTCGGCGGCATAAGGCGTGGCTTGTTCAATAGGCACTTCAGCAAAGCCAATTTGTTTGGCGCCCTTACCTGCCACGGCTTCATAACGGATGGTGTCCAGCCCTAGGTATTTTTTGGCCAGATCGTCCATATTATGCCGACCGGTGCTGTCAACAACATAAGAAGCAAGCAAAGTGTCGTGGGCAATACCACGCAAGGTGATGCCGTGGTTGGCCAGCACGTGGCTATCATATTTCAAGTTTTGCCCCACTTTGGCTTTCAGTGGGTTTTCTAACAAGGGCCGTAATTTTGCCAAAAGGGTGGTGCGGTCAAGCTGGTTAGGTACGCCTGGGTAATCATGCGCCAACGGCAGGTAGGCAGCTGTACCGGCTTCAACCGCGAACGACACGCCGACAATCTGCGCCTTGCTATAATCTAGGCTGGTGGTTTCGGTGTCAAACGCAAACAAACTGGCCTGTTCCAGTTTAGCCAACCAGCCGTTGAATTGCTCCATCGTCAAGATAGTCTGGTAGTTGCAAGCCAGCACTTCCGGCAAGGTTGGGCTGGCAGGCTGGGGTGCGGCATCGGGGCGGATAGCAAGGGCGCTTGGGGTATTTTCAAGCATTTTTAGCCACGCGGAAAAACCGAGTTCCGCCAACAGCCTTTTAAGCTCCGCTTTATCACAAGGCTGTTGTTTTAAATCGTCTAGTTGGTAAGGCAGCGGCAGGTCACAGCGGATGGTGGTCAATTGTTTGGCTAACGGCAATTGTCCTAAGCTGTTGCGTAGGTTTTCACCTATTTTACCTTTAATATTATTGGCATGAGCCATCAGGTTTTCTAAGGTCTGGTAATCCGCCAACCATTTTGCCGCTGTTTTCGGGCCCACTTTAGGTACGCCGGGAATGTTGTCAACGCTATCGCCAATTAACGACAAATAATCGACAATCTGATCGGGCCTGACCGCAAATTTATCAAACACGCCCTGTTCATCCATACGGGTGTTGGTCATGGTGTTTTCCAGGATGATTTGCCCGTTGACCAATTGCGCCATATCTTTATCACCGGTGGCAATGATCACCGGATGGCCTTGTTCAGCGGCGCGGCAAGCCAATACACCCAATACGTCATCCGCTTCTATGCCTGTTTCAATAATCAACGGCAAGCCCATGGCACGGATAATCGTATGCAGCGGCTCAATTTGCACCCGCAAATCCTCCGGCATAGGCGGGCGGTGGGCTTTGTAATCGGCATATAAGTCATTACGGAAAGTTTTGCCCGGTGCGTCAAACACTACGGCAATATAATCGCCGAGGTAATCAGCCAGCAATTTCCGCAACATATTGGTCACGCCGTGGATAGCATTGGTGGGCAAGCCCTGCGGGCTGCTCAGGGGCGGTACGGCATGATAGGCGCGGAACAAAAATGACGATCCATCGACCAGTATAAAACGTGAGGCTGTGTTTTGGGGCATGGGGCAGCAAAAGCTAGGATAAAGTGCTTAGGGTAGCATTTTTTAAGCGATTGCTACATGTTACGCAACTGTCGGGTAAATTTATCAGCGTGTCCGTTGGTTTACAGACCACCGGCGTTCTTGGCATAAACGGCCATTGTCAGTTTATTGTTGCCATTAACTGGGTGTTATTGAACCCTATAGGATTTAACAAGATATACTCCTTGTCACCCCGCCCGCCTAGCCTCGACAATGTTAGGCAAGCAACTGATTTTAGACAATACTTGCTGCAATTGGTCGGCATTTTCCACCACAATGGTCAAATTAAGCGTAGCCGAACAATCGGGGTGCGTCGCCAGCATGGCATTGGCAATATGGATTTTGCCTTGCGCCAAAACGTTGCTGACTTGATTGAGCAAATTTTGCGGGCTAAAAGCCTGTACAACAATAGGTACGGGATAACGGTTTTTTTGCGCCCCCCAACTGACCTTGACCAAACGGTTCTGTTTTTGCGGGCTTAGCTTGGCAATGTTGGCACAGTTTTTATGATGCACCTTCACCCCATTAAGGGGTGAAATATAACCAATAATATCATCACCCTGCACGGGGGAACAGCAACTGGCCAAGCTGGTCAGCACATTGTCAATGCCATCGACAAAAACTGCGGATTTGCCTGTGGTCTTTGCCGCCACCAAGCTTGGATACTGGGGCGGCGCGTCCGCTTCTGGCAATTTGAAAAATCCGGCCAGTTGACGGATGTTAATGTCACCCCGCCCCAACGCTTCCAACAGCTTATCAGTGCTGACTTGCCTAAAATGCTTTGCCAGTTCTTCCAGATCAACTGCCTTAAGACCCAGACGCTTGCTTTCTTTATCCAATAAGCTTTTTCCGGCAGCAATATTATGGCTTTGCTGCTGGTTTTTAAACCAACTCTTGACCTTGCTAATGGCAGTGGAGGTTTTTAAATAGCCCAAGTTAGGGTCTATCCAATTATGGTTGGGCGCGCCTTCTTTAATGGTGAGTATTTCCACCTTTTCGCCGGATTTCAAGGTGTAGGTCAACGGCACAATACGCCCGTCAATTTTAGCGCCCCGACAGCGATGCCCCACTTCGCTATGGATGGCGTAGGCAAAGTCCAGTGGTGTCGCACCTTTGACCAAATCTACCAGCTGTCCTGTGGGGGTCTGTACATAAACCCGATCATTGAATAATTCGTTGCGGAAATCTTCGCTGCCAATATCATCATTGCCTTTTTCTGCCAAATATTGGCGCAAGGTATTGATGTTTTTTTCGATGGCGGCATCGTGTTTGCCGCCTTCTTTATAGGCCCAATGGGCCGCCACGCCGCGTTCGGCAAATTCGTGCATATCATGGGTACGTATTTGCACTTCAATGCGGTTGCCGTCACCATCAATGACCACGGTATGCAAAGATTGGTAGCCGTTCTCTTTAGGGTTGGCAATATAATCGTCAAATTCCCGGGGGATACTTTGCCAAAGGCTGTGGACAACCCCTAAGGTGCTATAACAATGGTTCAGGTTGTCTACAATGACACGCACCGCCAGCAAATCATAAAGCCCGTCAATGTCCACTTGCTTGCGGTGCATTTTTTTCCAAATGCTATAAATATGTTTGGGTCGGCCATACACTTCACAACGGATGCCGTGTTCCTTTAAGCCATTTGCCAACTGATAAGTGAAACGGTTGATGCAAGCCTCGCGTTCGCCCCGCTTATCGCTCAACGATTGGGCAATGTGGCGATACATGGCAGGGTTCAGCATCCGGAATGCCAAGTCCTCCAATTCCCATTTCAATTGGTGGATACCCATACGGTTGGCGATGGGCGCGTATATGTCCAAGGTTTCTTGGGCGATAAAATGGCGCATATCATGCGCTTCTTTAGCCAAACCATGCAGGCGTTTGATGCGGTAGGCCAATTTGATCAGCACGGCGCGGACATCATGGGTCATCGACAGCAACATGCGCCGCAAGGTTTCCGCTTGGCTGGGCTGCTCCGCCATTGCCAAGGTATAAACAGCCACCTTATTCAACCAGTTGACATCTTTAACCAAGGTGGCGACAGTGTGGCCAAATACCCCCTTGATATTGACCGGTGGCTGCACGTTCTGCAAGCGCGGGTCACTTAATATTGCGGCAATAATGGTTTGCAGGTCAACATCCAAGCCCTTTACTATCGCCGCCACCTCGTAACCTTTGGGGCGGTGATAATCCGGGTCATCAGGTATCAATGCAATAATGGCCATTGCTTGTCCAATCTGCGCTTGGTCTTGTAAGGAAAATTCGCTGAACAGCGCCATATCAAAGCTTGCCGATTTATGCATGGTTTTTTAAGGTGGGTTGCAGTGGATACTAAAGTGGCCCCGTTGCCATAAAATCTGTCCTAAGATAAATCAAGTTCAGGCCACCAGCTTAATAGCATGGGTGCTGGCAGCAACTTTTGCAAGTGCTGCAATTGTCCGGGCCGTTGGCTGCGGATATCGCCACATTCTCTGCTTGAATATGAATATTATAGTAGTGGTTGTAATTTGATTGCCGATGCTTAAGCGGTCATCAACAGGGATTGCCGGAGCCCAATTCACAATCGGGCCAACTGTCCCGTGGCACGGCTTGTGAATTTGCCAATGTGGATATTTATGCGTTTTTATCGGTGAAAGTGGCAGCAGTGACAACCGTCATCCAGCTTGCTAGCGGCTTGCCGAATTCCTGAGCCACCTCTTCGGTGAGATAAATGTTTAGGTAGGGTTTTTGCAGAATTGTTAACGCACCAATATTGCCCAACGAAATCAAACTATTATGAAGTGACATCAAACGCTAAAACAAAAAGAAACAGTTGACTACAATCGACATCACGCCAGCCAACAATACCCCAAGCATCCATCTGTTCAACTTGAGTTCCCCCATCAATACGTTCGATCCGAAACAACTTTGTCACTAAGCTGCAGATTCCAGAACACTTCATCCAAGCCACTTAACCGAGCAATTGCTTCCCCCCCACTATTCTTTCCCCGACAAAAACGGCACAAAACTCACCGGGGCCAGCGTTTCAACCTTATAATCCCCAACACTACGGGTAATCCGTTGCAAGGTCTGTTTGCCGCCCGCAACACCGACCGGAATGACCATGACCCCGCCTATAGCCATTTGCTCCAATAACATATCCGGTATTTCCGGCGGTGCGGCAGACACCAAAATGCCATCATACGGGGCATAATCGGCCCAGCCTAATGTGCCATCACCGTGCATATAACTGATATTTTTGATCAGCAAGTCGTACAAATGGCTACGGGCGTTGCGCTGCAAGGACAACAGCCGCTCCACGGTGTACACCTTACCGACTAATTGCGCCAATACCGCCGTCTGGTAACCACAACCGGTACCAATTTCCAACACCTTGTTAAGCGGGCCTTTTTCCAGCAACAACTCGGTCATTTTGGCGACGATATAGGGCTGCGAAATGGTTTGGTTATAACCTATCGGCAAGGCGGCATCATCATAAGCGCGGCTGGCTAGGGCTTCATCGACAAACAAATGCCGTGGCGTTTTACGCATGACCTCCAACACAGCAAGGTTGCTGATGCCTTGGTCTGACAAACGGCTAACCATGCGCCCGCGGGTGCGTTGCGAGGTCATACCAATGCCTTGCACTTGGGGGGTCATCGGCGCCTCCTTAAGGTAACCATGTTTTTAATCCGTCAATCCTTTCATACCACGTCAAATCAAGCTGTAACGGTGTCACCGACACATAACCGGCATTGACGGCATAAAAATCAGTGCCCGGGCCCGCGTCCTGCTCACCACCGGGCGGCCCCACCCAATACAAAGTGCGCCCGCGTGGGTCGCTGCCTTTAATCACCGGCTCGGATTTGTGGCGCTGCCCTAAACGGGTGGCTTGGTAGCCTTTAAGCTCCGCCCAAGGCACATCCGGCACATTCACATTAAGGATAGTGTCTTGCGGCAAAGGCTTAGCCATCATGGTTTTTAATAGCGTCAAAGCCACTTGCGCCGCCGTTGCAAAATGCACCGGATCACTGCCCACCAACGAAATGGCCAATGCGGGCAAACCCAAAAAACGGCCTTCGCTGGCGGCGGCAACCGTACCGGAATACAGCACATCATCACCCAAGTTGGCACCGTGGTTAATGCCCGCAAACACCATGTCCGGCTCATGCTCCAACAAACCGGTAATGGCCAAATGCACACAATCAGTGGGCGTGCCATCCACTTTGGTAAACCCATTGTCGGCTAGGTGGGCCCTTAACGGCATTTCTAAGGTGAGCGAATTGCTGGCGGCACTGCGGTTACGGTCAGGGGCAACCACGGTCAATTGTGCGTGTGGGGCCAATACATTAGCCAACGCGGCAAGCCCTTCAGCCAAATAACCATCATCATTGGTCAGTAAAATGTGCATTATCAATAGCCCTAACTAAGAATTAGCTATAAAATTTAATATACTAGCAATATTAATCGACAAAATCACACCGTGAGCCAAAAAAAACTTCCTGAGGACAGCCATTTATTCCGCAGCGCCATCGGACATGTGCAGCCTGTTAAAGCCGATAAGGTGCTGTTTGTGGCGGACAATAAACCCAAACCGTACCCCAGGACACGCACGGTGCATGCCGAAGAAGCCCTGAGCGATGGGGTGGGCGATTACGATATTACCACGGTAGGGCAGGAAGACGCGCTTAGTTTTGCCGCCTTTGGCGCGCCCAAAAACGCGCTAAAACACATGCGCCAAGGTTACTTTGGCATAGATGCCGAAATTGACTTGCATGGCCTGACCAGCCAAGATGCCAAAAAATACTTGTTAAGTTTTTTGCGCGATTGTGTGATTGATGGTTGCCAGTGCGTGCATATTGTCCACGGTAAAGGCTACCATTCCCAAGACAATCACCCCGTCCTGAAAAACAACCTTAACCTCTGGCTACGCCAACATCGGGATGTACAGGCATTTTGTTCGGCAGCACCGAAAGACGGCGGCACGGGTGCTTTGCTGGTGTTGCTGTATTTGTCAGAAAAATACCAAAAATAGCCACGCATTGCGGCAAAGTCACGGGGTTTTGACAATTTCCCTCAGCAATGCCGTTGCATAACAGCCCGCCGGTAAGGTAAAGCTCAGCACTAATGCCGACCCGTCAAGAAATATCCATTGCAAATCGGCAACACTGACCCTTAAGGCGCGGCGGGCTTTGGCAACACCCGCCTGTGCCAAACCTTCTGCCAATTCCGGATATCCGGCAAGCACAGCTTGTTCAAGCGCCCAAGCATCGGCTGTCACATCCGGCGCACCTTTACCCCACAACACACCGGAAGGGTGGATAATATTGGCGGCTAGCCGCCGCAGTATTTCCGCATCAGGCTGTTCTGATTTAAAACAACTTTGTGAACCATCAAAAAAATACGTGTCACCGCTGAGCGCTTGCTGCCAAGTGCCCTCCTGCACCCGCCGGGCCAGTATGTGGTTGAACAAATAAGAACGGGCGGCGGACAAATACAAGCTACGCTGTTCACGCCCTGTTTTTTGGCCTTGGAACATCGCCAACGCCTTGCTGACGTTCTGGCCAGCATGTCCAAAACGTTGCGGGCCATAATAATTGGCAATCCCCTGGCTTTTAATAGCGGCCAGTTGTTGCGCGGCTTGCCCAATATCGCCCTGCCATTCACGCACGGTGATTTTAAAATGGTTGCCTGATAACACGCCGCGTTTCAGTTTTCGGGCGTGGCGGTGGACTTGCAACACCTTAATATTATTGGTGGCAAATTGCGCCCAGTCCGGATCAGCCTTGCCCGGCAACCAGACACTGAACCATTGCGTCGCCACGGCATGACGGTCTTTAAGGCCAGCATAACCAATATCACGCTGGCGCACATCGGCAAAGCGCGCCAATTGCCGTGCAACAAATTCCGTATTTTCGCCAGTTTTCTGGATTTGTAAAAAAACGTGTTCGCCATCCCCCGACGGTTGGAAAGAAAGCTGTTCGGTGACAATAAAATCTTCGGGCTGGTTACGGAAGTGCCCAGTGGCAAGGGGCGCACCATAGCAGTAGGGCCAATCGGGCAGGTCTATGTTCATGATTGTTCGATTGTTCGGCAGAAGAAAAAGGCGGGCTAATTATGCTTGGCATCCGTTAAGAATTAACCAACACAATAGCTTGCACGGCAATGCCTTCTTTGCGGCCTTCAAAACCCAAATTTTCAGTGGTGGTCGCCTTGACATTGATACAATCGACAGGAACCTGCAAATCCTCAGCAATATTGGCACACATAGCGGCAATATACGGCGCCATTTTTGGTGCTTGGGCAATAATAGTCATATCCGCATTGACCAAGCGATAGCCCTTAGCCTGCACAATGCCATAAACGTGGCGCAACAACACCCGGCTATCCGCACCTTTAAAAGCAGGGTCGGTGTCAGGGAAATGTTTGCCGATATCGCCCAGCGCCAGCGCACCCAACAAAGCATCACACAAAGCATGTAGCACCACATCACCATCAGAATGGGCAATAAGCCCTTGCTGGTAAGGGATAGCCACCCCCCCCAAAACAATATGGTCGCCATCACCAAACCGGTGCACATCGTAACCCTGCCCTATCCTCATGCCTGCTCCCCCCATTGTGCTTGTTGTAAATAAAATTGCGCCAGCGGCAAATCTTCAGGGCGCGTTATCTTGATATTGTCGGGACGGCCTTCAACTATTTTAGGCTGCCAGCCTTGCAGCTCCAAGGCACTGGCCTCATCAGTCACCGCCGGATTGCCTGCAGCGGCTTGTAACGCCGCCCTTAACATGCCGTAACGGAACATTTGCGGGGTTAATGCCCGCCAAACATGGCTTCTGTCCAATGTGCCAAAAATAGTTTGGCTCTGTACGTCTTTCAGGGTATCGTGCGACGGCAGTGCCAGAATACCGCCCACAGGGTCATCCATCAACGTATTGATCAACCGGTGAATGTCATGGCTGGTCAAGCAAGGCCGGGCGGCATCATGCACCAACACCCAATCCCGCTCTTCTGCCTGACCGCCCAGCACCATCAAGCCCGACAACACCGAATCGGCCCGTTCCCTGCCACCCGGCGCGGTGACAACTTGGCTATGTTTGGCTATCGCCAGTTCCGGCCAATACGGGTCTTCGGCTGAGATGGCAACGCTAATGGCACTAAACACCTCCGCCCGCAACAAGCTGGTTAAGGTCTGCTCAATCACTGTCTTGCCCGCCAGCGGCAGGTATTGTTTGGGGCGGTCGGCATTCATGCGCTTGCCGACACCGGCAGCAGGCACAACGGCCCAGAACTTTGGGGAATGGCTCATCACTCACATCGCTTTGGCTGGTTAGTATTGGCAATACAACATTGGTAGACTATGTTACCTGAATAATGGCAGGGAAGGCAGTACTGGCAACTGCTGGTTGCCTTACTTGCAGGCACTCAGCCTTGGGCAGCACCCTACATTTTCCAGCCAGACAGTTTATCCTGAAAAACAGCTTGCGGTCAGGCTGGCGTTTTTGGAACAAACAGCCGCTTTTCAATTTTGCAGCCTAACTTGGAGCTTAACATGGACAAACCACCTGCCATCACCCTAAGCGATGCATTCAAATTTTGGCTAAAACTGGGCTGCATCAGCTTTGGTGGCCCAGCCGGCCAAATCGCCATGATGCACCAAGAACTGGTGGAAAAGCGCCGCTGGATTTCCGAAAAACGCTTTTTACATGCACTAAACTACTGCATGTTGCTGCCCGGGCCAGAAGCCCAACAACTGGCCACCTATCTGGGTTGGTTGCTGCACAAAACCGTGGGCGGCATTATGGCAGGGCTATTGTTCATCTTGCCGTCACTGCTGTTACTGATTATCTTAAGCTGGGTCTATGTCCGCTTTGGGCAACTGCCCGCCGTAGCCAGCCTCCTGTATGGCATCAAACCCGCAGTGACCGCCATTGTGCTGGCAGCCGCCCAACGTATTGGCGCGCGGGCGTTAAAAAACAAACTGATGTGGGGCTTGGCAACGTTATCTTTTATCGCCATTGCCACGCTCAACACACCCTTCCCTGTCATCGTGCTGGTCGCCGCACTGTTGGGTTCACTCGGTGGACGACTCCTGCCAGAACACTTTACCATCGGCGGCACGCACAGCAGCAGTGCAAAAGCCTATGGCCCGGCACTGCTTGACGATGACTCCCCCATCCCCGAACATGCCCGTTTCAGTTGGCAAAAGCTACTGGCTATAGCCCTGATTGGCTTGTTGTTATGGGCAGGCGTATTAGGCTTATTATGCTGGCAATACGGCTGGGCCAGTACCTTACCGCAAATGGCCTGGTTTTTTACCAAAGCAGCCTTGCTGACCTTTGGCGGCGCCTATGCCGTGTTGCCTTATGTTTACCAAGGCGCGGTGATTGATTACCACTGGCTGACCGCAGCACAAATGCTGGACGGTCTGGCCTTGGGCGAAACCACCCCCGGGCCATTGATTATGATCGTCACTTTTGTCGGTTTTTTAGACGGCTGGCAGCAATTGCCACTCGGTGCCGACGCACCGCTGTTATCCGGCATGGTCGCCGCCGTCACAGTGACCTTCTTCACATTTTTGCCCAGTTTTGTATTTATTTTGGCGGGCGGCCCCTTGGTGGAATCAACCCAAGGCAAGCTAAAATTCACTGCCCCGCTCTCCGCCATCACCGCCGCCGTGGTCGGCGTTATCGTCAACTTGGCAGCGTTCTTTGCCGGGCATGTGTTGTGGCCGCAAGGGCTTTCAGGCCCTTTTGACAGCGCAGCGGCAATCATCGGTGGCCTTGCACTGCTGGCACTGATGCGCTACAAAATCGGCATCATCAAAGTGATTGCCGCCGCTGGCCTGGCGGGTTGGCTACTGATACAGGCCAAACCATTCTTTATGGCATTTTTTGGGACATGACTTGCCATTAGGCCACCGTTGCCAGGCGATCACATTAAGCCAATTTTTGCAACAATCGTGCTGCACAACAAAAGGCTTAATAGGTGATAAAACGGGCTTAAACTTAGTTTAAACTAACCTTTAACGGATAATTGACCGCTTTAACCCGCCTCTTACAAAACCACCATGCTGGATAACCTCAAGCGGATTTTGAACAGGTTCTTAGAAATACCCGACCAATACCTCAAAGGCAAAACCACTAACCAAACAGCACGGCAAATCAAGCTGTATTACGCAGTTTCTTGAACTCGAAAACAAGCTGGTCAAATGGGCTATAGGCTTGGCACTCGGGCAAATTGCCATCCTTGCAGCCTTGGTCAAGCTGTTGTAAAGCTTTGCCAGCGCATTTTGCTTGGGCGATTGCCTACCTTACCCCCCTCAATAAAACACCCTAAAACACCGCTGAATCTGCCCGAACTCATACAAATACGGCTTCGCCACCTCATGATTGGCGGCAATCACCAGCAAATCATGGGAAAACACCGAGGTGTTGTACCAATTGAAACTGCCTTCCAGCACAATATAGTCATCAATGATGCAATACTTCGAGTGGATGGGTGAATACGGCACAGGGTGGTCGTCTTGCGCGTACACCAGCCCCACCTTAATGCCCGCCGCTTTCAACCGGCTTACTGCTGGCAACAAAGGCCGTTGCAGCTCCTCCTCCATCGGCCTTGGCACACCTATTTTTCCTTCCCTAGCCAAATGCCCGTTAAACAAAATATGTACATCCACACCCCGCTGTTGTGCCTGAATCAGGGCACTGATCACACTGTCGTGATGGTCGCCCAACAAATCACCAATCAAAAACAAGGACAATTTGATCGAATAACGGGCGCGGTGGATTTCCGCCAGAATGGCATGGTGCGGGCGGTACACCCTGCCAGTACTGATACGGTGCCGACCAAACGTATACAGCAGGTTGAACGGGCTGAGCGGGTCAATGCCATAAGCCTGGATGACCCCGCCGCGCTGGCTTTGGAAAATATTGTCCAGCAACCGGCAGACCCCTTTGGAATGGAAGGTCATGCCCGATTCCCAATTCGCCCACCAGCGGTCAAAGGTGATATTGAATGACCCCAAAATGCAATCCTCATCATTGAAAATGACAAACTTAGTGTGCATGTCCGGTTCCACTTCAATCAAATGATGCTTGGGCGTGCAGAACACCCCGACCAGCTCCACCCGGGCGCGTTTCAGGCGGGCATAATGGACACTGTTGGTCAGCGTGGTCTTGCGCCAGTCCACAATGCACTGCACCAGCACGTTGTGCTGGCTGGCATGGATAAGATGGTTGATAAAATCGCTGTCTTCTATGCAATCAACACTGACTTTTATGGTGCATAAGCGGCTTGGCTCTGCCCACTTGCTGCGAATCACCTTATCAATATGGTCATGCAGGTAGCGTTTCGGATGGTAAGGATGGTTGACCAGCCCCTTGGTGAATTTAGGGATCAGTTGCAATGACTGGAAATGGTCTTTGTACCAATCGGCATCGCTTTGCAGTTCGGCAGGGTTCAGCTCATAGCTGCGGTACTGGTTGGCACTGGCCCACTCTTTACTGATGGCCCGATGCTGCGCTTGCCCGTCATGCAACTGCGCCGCGTCCATAAAGATGTATTCTTGTTCAGAGGGAATGGAACGCTCGCCCAGATGGACAATAAAAGCGAACTTAACGCAATGCGCCGCCCCTAAAGGCCCCGAATGGGGCAGCAGGTAAAAATCCCGTGTGTGGCGTTTATGGTAATTCCACTGGGCATGGCTGGCATCGGTGTCGACAATATAGGTCTCGCAAATGGCGTTGTCGCGGTAGACCCGGATGATCACTTTAAGGTTGGCTTGCACACCGTATTGCACATCAAACTCTATTTTCCCCCAGCGTATGTCAAACAACTCGCCCAGATCATTGGCCTTCTGGAAAAAACCGCCCAAATGCGCGTGTACCGGCTTGGCAAACTGCTCTGCAAACATTTATATAGACCTCCTGCAAATTATCGGCGGCAGATGATCGGGGCTAACGCCCCTCCCTCAAAAACAATGCGCGTGAACCCGCGCTTAATAATGGCGGCGTTCATTTCGGCTCAAACGTCATCACATAACCGCTATGGTCGGACACCTTACCATAATCGTTTTCAGTGAACAGAGCGTGTGCGTGGACGGCTTGCACTTGGCTGAGATGGTGTACAAACACATAATCAATGCGGTATTCGTTATCGGCACTGCTTTGTCCGCCCTGCCCCGCTTTGACATTCAGGTAAGCGTCTTCATAGCAATTCAGGCCCATCACCAGTTGATAGCCCTGCGAATCCGCCGCCACATTAAAATCCCCACACAATAGCGTGGCTAGCGTGGCGGGCTGGTGATTGTTTTGCGCCCATTCATGCAGACGTTTAAATTGCTTGGCAAAACCATTTTCCCACCAGCTCAAGTGCGCGGAATAAATATTCACCCGCCCCATATAAGGCACCTCAATTTCTGTCATCAGCACCTTGCGGGCATCAATGCTATACGGGTCTTGGCTGTCAGACACATATAACGCGCTTTCGTGAAGAACAGGATAGCGGCTTAAAATTGCCAGCCCTTCGCGGTAACGCTCAAAGCCCAAGTGCGACCAGTCGGCATAGATATGGAACGGTTCGGGCAAACGGTCATTGATGATTTTGGCAGTGTTGCTTTGCCAATCGCCCATGCCTTTATTCCATTCTTCCGCCACCTCCTGAAAACACACCACATCCACCTGATGATCAGTAATGGCTTGGGCGATCAACGACAATTTTTCATCCTGCTGTTCTTCTTGGCGGCAATGCAGGTTAAGTATCATCAGTTGCAGCGGTTTGCGGGTAATGGCATAGTTGTAGCCAAAATTGTTGTCCCACGTGGTCTGGCTATCGCTTTCGCAACAAATGCTGTATTCCAGCCGGAAGGCATCACCC
>CAJAWH010000037.1 GCA_903945605.1 uncultured Methylococcaceae bacterium
GAATATCAGCATTATGCCAAGCAGATCAATGCATCGGCTGATGACACTTACCGCTATTTGAATTTTAATTTGATGGAAAAATACCAAGAAGAGGCAGACGCTTAATTAATGCCCCAATAAAAAATGGGTGGCCTGATAACGCTCAGGCCACCCAGCTTTTAGACGGCTATCATCAGCAAAGTAGCCGGATGGGTCGTAGCGGAAAACCGTGGCTTCATTCCTTGGTTCGGCAATGCCAGAGCGGTTTTACTGGAAACCTAATGTTTTGAGCAATCCGGCCGGTAAGGCTACACAACGGGCATTGGCGGTGTAGTTGATGGGATAGCAAGTGTAATTCGCCGGGTTATTTAACTGGGTCAGCGAAATTGGGATTTGATTGCCTGCATTATCTTGTAACGAAACTACCGTGCCATTTATGTAAGGACTAGAAGGTTGAAAATAGCGTTGCGCCCCTTTTGCCAAGGTTTGTATTTTCGACAAATCCAGAAAGCAATAGGGTGTGTAGCCAACACTGGTGCCGAATGCAAAATAATTATTAAAATAATTATTACTGTTTGCATTACATTTGTATCCTGTCATCACATCAGATGCCGCCGTGCTATTAATTTTATTGACTTGGAGCGGATTACCAAAATTGGACACCGAATTACCATAATTACCATAAGTTGCTTGGAGCAATGCCACTATGGTCGGATCTGAAGCAGCATTTGCAGTGCGTGTGCAACCAGGTAGGCCAGGGACTGCAGTTAGCCCAGTAGGACATGAAACCACAGTGGGTACACAGGGCGCAATTGCCTGTTTATAGTATGGATACCCCGATATTGATTTGAGTATATAGGGGTTGGCATTGCAAGCGCCCGCTTTGCTGGTCACTTGAATATCGTTGACCGCGTCACTTAAAAAGCTTTGGAAGGTATCGGATATTGCTGAGTGGGAAAAGGTAACAAATGCAATTGATAAAATAATCAGGGTACTTTTATTTTTCATAAATTTATTGTTTGCAAGTGAAATGGGATTTTTTTATAGCATATCCCGCAACAAAAATAAATGATTTTTTGCAAAGTAGCCTAGAAGACACGCGCCCGTATTGCGCTTAGCTGCATACTGGCTCTATTTCCTTGGTAGCTCTTCGACTACGTTCAGGGCAAGCCCTGTTTCGACTGGTGTCAGGGAGCAGTTGGCTTTAAATGCCGCTAGAAGCCAACGCCAAGCCCTGTTTGTAACAAAGGCTGGCTTGCTCTGTATCGCTTTGGGCATAGCGCAAGTCGCCCAATAATTGATAAGCTTGTACTGTGGGGCTGACCGCCAGGCTTTGTAATAAATACGTTTCTGCTTTATCCAGTTCAGTGCATTTTTGGCTTAGCTTGCCCAGCACCGCCAGCAGCACGGCATCTTGTGGATGCACACCCAACCAAGCTTCTGCCATTGCCAATTGCTTGGCGGGATTGTGGGAATCAATGTTGCCAAACAACACTAATAAAGTTTGGTCCCAGTAGGTTGACAAGGCGGTTGCCAATTCTTCTTCTATGTCCGCCCCTGAACCAACATTGATCATGGCGGCAAAAAAAATGGCGGATACGCCGGGGATTTTCCTGATGTAGTTGGGTATGTCTGACCAAAGCCCACGGATGGCCTGGACATTACCGGATGCTGCGCTTTGTTTAAGCAGGACACTGAAGGTTTCGGTTTCC
>CAJAWH010000038.1 GCA_903945605.1 uncultured Methylococcaceae bacterium
AAAAATTAGCACTGCTCCAATATCAATACCTAAGCCTTTTTTGCCTGAGCTTCCGGGATTAACCGACCCGATAGCGTTGACTGTTAAGTAAGCTGATAAAATAGCGAATGAAAAACCTGACAGGGCGAGTGAAGCCCATACCCGGTTACTGCCTAACGGCAAAGGGGAAACCACAAAAACTGACAGGAGCAAACCAAACAATAGCGTACTTGCCAATTGTTTGTTTTTTTTCAGGCTGTCCTGTTTTATTGAACGCATTAACCGGTCGATCCTCTATTGGTTTTTACGACTCTTCCCAGTGTGATACCGGAAGCCAATTTATCGGCGCATCAATGAAATCCCTGTCATTTCGATTAAATTAGTGATAGCCAATTTTAGTATTAGCCGCTGCGATCACCTAAGACAGATGCATCCATGCCCTTTAGAAAATCAATCGCTTGTCACTTAAAGAAAAGCAGGGGCAAGTTCGCTTGATTTTAATGACCAAAAGATTCAGTATTAAAACCACTGGGACTCACCCCTGCCAATTCAATGAAGGTGACAGGATCACCTTCATTCACTCACCATCTCTGCCAAAAAGGCTAATTAGCAAGCAGACGCTGAATAAGCGGCTGTACAAGCGGCAAAGTCTTGGTTGTATTGAGCCAGATCAGAAGCAACAAGCGCAGCTTGTTGGCTTTCTACTGACTGGTCATGAGCCAAAACGCCTGTTTCGCTGTTATATTGAGTAGTCGCTATAGTGTCAGCTTGGTTAGCATGACCAACGATAACATAATCGGCATTAAGCTTGACATGATCGGCGGCAATGGCAGCCAAACCAGATTTTGGTGCCAAAATATCAGCCTGATGGGCTGCTTTAGCGGCATTCAAAAGGGTAAGGTCGTGCTGATAAGTTGCTTTGCTGACATGGTGCGCTTTATCTTGGTTTACAATTCTTTGCAAAGCCACCACAGCAGCCTCGTCAGCAGCCAATTTTGCCGCTTGGTTGGCAGCAAAATTTTTCTCATTGGCAACATCTAATGCCAATTGGGCTTGATCCGCAGTTTGTTGGGCCAATGCAGTAGCCAATACAGTATCGCCAGTAGTTTTGTTGGCAAGAAGAATGGCTTCTGTAGTAGTGTCTTTGCTTAGCAAGTTTTGGTCTGTGGTCAGGCCAGCTTTGGCACTAGCCAACACAACGCTGTCGTGATGGATCATTTTCAAATATTGGTTCAGACTAACTTCAGGAGCAGCCAACAACTGACCACTTGACATAATAAGTGCCACTGCAGAAGCAGTCGCTAATTGTTTAACGTTCATAACATTTCTCCAAAAAAATAAAAAATTGGCCTAATTGGCCCGTTCCAGAATCTTACAAGATCATGCCAACTGTAATAATTGGCATATCACTGACTTAACATTAACCACCAAAAAAACTTACCACATTGTTAAAGCTTTAGTGGCTTCCATTTTGCCCAACAACCGTAGCATTTTCTGCTGGGCAACCAAATCCATTGGACTCCAGTTTATCAAAATGCGCATGCCAAATCAACAAAACAAACCTGCTATTGCGAAGGAAATTATTGACTGACTATTTCCTAAAACTAACGCACCAAACCTTGTGGATGGGTGACACATTACCCTGCCGTCCTAGGCTTATGCGCCAACAATCATCAGCAACCGCTTAACGGGAGCTTCCATGGTGGGGCGTCAGGGACTCGAACCCTGGACCTATGGATTAAGAGTCCACTGCTCTACCAACTGAGCTAACACCCCCAATCCCAATATTTACGCCAGCGGGCTTTTAGCAAGCGGCTGATCAAGAACCAAACTATTAGTATCCCGATCGCTTCCTACAGAAAAACTATACCCTATTTTTATTACATTTGTGTTATTTTCACCGACATATCAAAATGACCAGCGATTTTTATAGCTCGCGCCGTGCCTGCCGCCTGATGATAACCGCCCATTGCCAACCAGTAGAGGACTTTGCCATGAACAATCCCGAAACACCTCGCCCACCTTTTCCGCCCTTCAGTGCTGAAACTGCCGCACAAAAAGTGCGGGCAGCAGAAGACGGCTGGAACAGCCGCAATCCTGAGCAGGTGGCCTTGGCCTATACTATAGATAGCCAATGGCGTAACCGCGACGTGTTTCTGCAAGGCCGCCCAGCAATCATCCGTTTTCTGGCTGACAAATGGGCTACCGAACAGGACTATCGGCTTATTAAAGCGCTATGGGCGTTCACCGACAACCAAATAGCCGTGCGTTTTGCTTACGAATGGCATAACAGCCTCGGCGACTGGTTTCGTGCTTACGGCAACGAAAATTGGCAATTCGCGGACAATGGCCTGATGCAAAAGCGTTACGCCAGCATTAATGACCTGCCCTTGGCGGAACACCAACGGCTGTTCCATTGGCCTTTAGGCCGCCGGCCCGACCACCACCCCGGCTTAACTGAACTGGGTTTGTGATATTTATTATAACGCGCTATTGTCCTAACCACCCCTGCCGATTGTAAAGCTATTGTGTATAGTCCCGCACCCCGTTATGTTGTAGGCATCGATTTAGGCACCACCCATACCGTGGTGGCCTACGCCGACTTGCACAGCAACCCGCAAGCCATCAAACTGTTCCCGATCAACCAACTGGTAGCGCCCGGACAAGTGGCTACCCGCGACCTGCTGCCCTCAGTACGCTACCATCCGGCACCGGGTGAGTTGTCCAAAAATGACCTGGTGTTCTCGGCGCAGGGCGCAGAAGCGGTGTTGGGCGAAGCCGCGCGCCTGTTAGGGGCCAAAAGCAAAGGCCGCTTTGTCGCCAGTGCTAAAAGCTGGCTATCGCACCCTTCCGTTGACCACAGTGCCGACATATTGCCTTGGGGCAGCCATGAAGCCGTTGCCAAGGTTTCACCCATTGCCGCCAGTGCCAGCTATTTGGCCCATATCCGCCACGTGTGGCAGCATCAATTTCCTGAGCATCCATTGGCGGCCCAAGATATTGTCATTACCGTACCGGCTTCGTTTGATGAGGCGGCACGCGCCATGACCTTGGCAGCGGCTGAGCTGGCTGGCCTAGCACAAGTGCGCCTGTTGGAAGAACCGCAAGCGGTTTGTTACGACTGGCTGCGCCGCCATGCCGGGCATCTCCAGCAGGCATTGGCACAAGTGCACTTGCTGCTGGTTTGTGATGTTGGCGGCGGCACCACCGATTTTACGCTCATTAAAATCGGACACGGCGAAGCTGAACCTAAATTGACCCGTATCGGTGTCGGCGACCACCTAATGCTGGGCGGAGACAACATTGACCTGGCTTTGGCGCGGCTGGTTGAAAGCCGCTTAGAGGGTCTGCCGACGCGCTTATCCGCTACGGAATTCCCGCAACTGCTGGAGCAATGCCGGATTGCCAAAGAACGCTTGCTGGCCGACAATGCCCCAGAACAGCTCAGCATCACCTTATTGGCGGGGGGGTCAAAATTATTCGGTCATTCCCGCACCGCCCAGCTTAGCCGCGAGGAAGTCCAGCGTATTGCTGTGGATGGTTTTTTCCCGCTGTCTGGGCTGCACGACGGGCCTGATAAAAAACGTAGCGGTGTGGTGGAGTTTGGCTTGCCTTACGCTGCCGAACCGGCCATCAGCAAACATATCGCGGCCTTTTTGCACCACCACGCCCAAGCGGCACGGGAGGCGCTTAACAGCGACAGCATTGTGCCGGATGGTCTGTTATTGAATGGCGGGGTGTTCCGTAGCCAGCCCATTAGCGAACGCTGCCAAGCGTTATTGGCAAGCTGGGGCCAAACAGCGCCGGTCTTGCTGGATAACCCGCATCCCGAGCTGGCAGTGGCGTTTGGCGCGGTCAGCTATGCCCTCAACCGGCGCGAAAAAAAACTGAACATTGGCGGCGGCTCTGCGCGTAGCTATTTCTTGCTGGTTGATGCTGATAACAACCAACAACAGGGCATCTGCATTTTGCCCAAAGGCAGTGAAGAGGGCGAAGAGGTGATCCTAACAGGCCGCCGTTTTGTGTTGCGCCTAGGTCAGCCGGTACGTTTCCATTTGGCCTCCTATTCCGGCGACAGCACTTATACAGCGGGTGAGGTCACTGCCATCACGGATAGCTTCCATGCCTTGCCGCCGCTAGCGGTGGCGCTTGAAAACCACTCGGGACATGCTGAGGTCGAAGTGCAATTGGCAGTGACACACACCGAAGTGGGCACATTAAAAATGGAGTGCGTGGCACTTGACAACCCCGACTTAGCACGCTGGAAAGTGGAGTTCCAACTCCGTAAAAACAGCTTTTCAGATAATAATAATGGCTTAGCTCCCCCCCTGCCCGCTCAGTTTGCCGCTGCCGCCGATACCATTGCCGCCGTTTTCGGCACAAAATCCAAAGCCATCGATCCCAAGGCCGTGAAAAACTTACGCGGCGACTTGGAGAAGGTGCTTGGCTTGGCACGCGACCAATGGCCCACACCACTGGTACGCGCGTTGTTTGCGGTATTGCTGGATGGGCTTAAATATCGCCGCCGCTCTGCCAACCACGAACGTATCTGGCTGAGTTTGGCTGGCTTTTGTTTACGCCCAGGTTTTGGTTATCCGCTGGATGATTGGCGTGTGCAACAGCTCTGGAAAACCTATCCACAAGGCTTGCAATTTGTCAATGAAAGCCAAAATTGGAGCGAATGGTGGACACTGTGGCGACGGATTGCCGGTGGCTTGCCAGCCGAAGCACAAACCCTGCTGTTTAACGATATTGGCAAATTCATCAATCCGGCAACGGCGCGGCAACCCAGCATTGCCAAACTGCTTAAAACCCGTAGCTATGATGACATAGTGCGTTTGGCAGCCGTGCTGGAACGGCTATCCCTGGCGCAAAAATGCCAACTGGGCGGGTGGCTGCTCAAGCGCCTGGAAAAGGCCAGCGAACCCGAACAAACTTGGTGGGCAGTGGGACGCATTGGCGCAAGAATGCCCTATCACGGCAGCAGCCATAATGTGGTCGATGCCGAGACTGCCGCCTTATGGCTTAAGCAAATACTGGCGAAAGATTGGAAAAAAAACCTTCATGCCTGCTTTGCCGCCGCCTTAATCGCCCGGATGAGCGGCGACAGGGGGCGTGATATTGACGACACGCTGCGCCAACACGTCATTGACAAGCTAAAAGCCAGCAAAGCCCCCTTGCCTTGGGTGGACATGGTCTCGCAAGTCAAAACATTAGATGAAAAAGAAGAAAAACAAATTTTTGGTGAAGCATTGCCGCCAGGGCTAAAACTTATTGACGGAAACCTATAACAAACCTTGCCATAGTCCATTTACGCTACAGTTACGTTTAGCCGCTTGCGTTTACCGTCCAGTTAAGTTGAAATAATAGGCCACTCATGGGCCATTTATTGCGATGAACACAAAAAACAACATTATTATCGAAGCCAAGCCACATTACATTGCCGAGCAATCAGAGCCGGCCCAAAACCGCTTTGTTTTCGCTTATACCATCACCATCACCAATGCCGGGCTAATCCCCGCCAAGCTGTTGTCGCGCCACTGGCTAATTGCCGATGCCAACGGCAAGGTACAGGAGGTCAGGGGCGATGGCGTTATTGGCGAACAGCCTTATTTAAGGCCCGGCGAAACGTTCCGTTATACCAGCGGGGCAATCTTGGACACCCCTGTTGGCACTATGCAGGGCAATTACCAGATGCGTTCGGACGAGGGCGAAACATTTGCCGCCGCCATCCCCAAATTCACCTTATCAATCCCCCGTACGCTGCATTAATTTGATATGGCTATCTATGCTGTGGGAGATGTCCAAGGTTGTTATGACGATCTGCGTAGACTGCTAGATGTCATTGATTTTAATGAAAATAATGACATACTTTGGCTGGCTGGGGACTTGGTCAACCGAGGCCCCAACTCACTCGATACGTTGCGCTTTGTCAAAAATTTGGGCGATGCGGCGGTGTTGGTGCTGGGTAACCACGACATGCACTTGTTGGCGGCATCATGTACGCAAAAGATTGCTGACAAAAAAAACGAC
>CAJAWH010000039.1 GCA_903945605.1 uncultured Methylococcaceae bacterium
CCCCCCCTGCCTTAACCGCCCGCAAAATTTTCTGCAAATCTTTACAGTTTTTTTACTGGGTTTGCCATTACACTGCTTACTGTAATTTTGACAACAGCATTGTTGATTGTTAACGCAGTTATTTTTGTAAAGGTGGGTCTATGAGTGCTATCTATATTGTATTGGCAGTGATTTTCTTTTTCGGCACGGTCGCACTGGTTTATGCCTGTGAAAAATTAAGGGGGCAGTCATGAGCGGGTTATATCTGTTAAGTGGCGGGCTGGTGTTGGCGATTTTTGTTTACTTGGTTGCTGCGTTGTTTTATCCGGAGAAGTTCTGATGACCAGCAACAGTTTCTTTCAGGTAGGGTTGTATGTGGTCACTCTGTTGGTTCTGGCAAAACCGTTAGGGTGGTATATGGCAAGGGTCTATGAAGGCGAGCCGGTGGGTTTGAGCCGGATATTGGCACCGCTGGAGGGGTTGATTTATCGTCTGGCGGGCGTGGATTTAAAGCACGAAATGCGCTGGACAGATTATGCCATTGCCATGCTGGTGTTCAATTTATTGGGTTTTTTGGCGTTGTTTGCTTTGCAATGCTTGCAAGCGGGGTTGCCGTTGAATCCGCAAAACCTCCCCGCGGTCAGCCCTGACTCGTCATTTAACACTGCCGTTAGTTTTGCCACCAACACCAATTGGCAAGCTTATAGCGGTGAGGTGACCATGAGCTACCTGACCCAGATGCTGGGTTTGACTGTGCAGAATTTTGTTTCCGCCGCTGCGGGCATGGCAACATTGGTTGCCTTGATTCGTGGGTTTACTCGCCGTAAAGCCGATATTATCGGCAATTTTTGGGTGGATATGACCCGTAGCACCTTATATATTCTGATGCCGTTGTCGTTGGTTTTGGCTTTGGTGCTGGTGGGGCAAGGTGTAGTACAGACGCTTAAGCCCTACCAATCCGTACCGTTGCTTGAAGCGGTCAGTTATGAACAAGCCAAGCTGGGGGCGGATGGTGTGGCTTTGCAAGATGCCAATGGCAAGCCAGTGATGGAGGCCGTGCAAACCACACAGCAAGTGATAGCGATGGGGCCTGCCGCTTCGCAAGTCGCCATCAAGCAGTTGGGCACTAATGGCGGTGGTTTTTTTAACGTCAACTCCGCCCATCCGCTAGAAAACCCGACCCCTTTGAGCAATTTCTTGGAAATGCTGGCAATCCTGCTTATTCCGGCGGCACTGTGCCACACTTTTGGTGTCATGGTGGGGGATACCCGGCAAGGCTGGGCTATTTTGGCGGCAATGACACTGGTTTTGGTCGCTCTCATTTTGGTAGAAGTGCCGGCGGAACAAAGCGGCAACCCTGCGTTGAGCGCATTGGGCGTTGACCAGTCAGCCAACAAGGCGCAATCGGGAGGCAATACCGAGGGCAAGGAAACCCGTTTCGGCATCACCAATTCAGCCGTGTGGGCGGTGGTCACTACGGCGGCTTCCAACGGTTCGGTCAATGCCATGCATGATTCTTTTACCCCTATTGGCGGGCTGGTGCCGATGTGGTTGATGCAATTGGGCGAGGTGATTTTTGGTGGGGTGGGTTCGGGCTTGTACGGCATGATTATGTTTGCGATTGTCGCGGTGTTTGTGTCCGGTTTGATGATAGGCCGCACTCCAGAATATTTGGGCAAAAAAATCGAGGCTTTTGAGATGAAAATGGCGGCTATCACTATTTTGATCCCGCCTTTGATGGTGTTGGGTGGCAGTGCCGTTGCCGTTATGGTGGATGTTGGCAAGGCGGCGGTTTTCAACCCGGGGGCACACGGTTTCAGCGAAATATTGTATGCATTTTCGTCAGCGGGCAATAACAACGGCAGTGCCTTTGGTGGCCTGTCGGCCAACACGCCGTTTTACAACGTTATGTTAGGTATTGCCATGCTGTTTTCGCGCTACTGGCTGGCTGTGCCGGTGCTGGCTATTGCCGGTTCTTTGGCGGCAAAGAAAGTCATACCGTTTGGCCCTGGCACTTTGCCGACGCATACCCCCTTGTTTGTCATGTTGCTGATAGGCACGGTACTGATGGTGGGGGCGCTGACATTTATACCTGCCTTGGCTTTAGGGCCGGTGGTGGAGCAGTTGCACCTGTTAGGTGTCGGCCCGGCTAAAGGCTGATAGTAACTGTCGGTTATCTATAAGGAAACACTATGAGCAATAAATCTATTCTGATGTCATTGGGCGACCCACACATTTTGGGTGAGGCTTTTGTAGAATCTTTCCGTAAGCTTGCCCCTCAGCAGCAATGGAAAAATCCGGTGATGTTTGTCGTCTATATCGGCAGTATGCTGACCACTCTGTTATGGCTGGCGGCACTTAACGGCAACGGCACTGACCCGGCCGGTTTTATTTTGGCGATCAGTTTATGGCTATGGGGTACGGTGCTGTTCGCCAATTTTGCCGAGGCGGTTGCCGAAGGGCGCAGCAAAGCGCAGGCGGCTTTCTTGCGGAGCGCCAAACGGGACATTGCCGCGAAAAAATTGGACGAGCCCCGTTACGGGGCCAATTATTCCAAAGTGGCTGGTTCCAGTTTACGGCGCGGTGATGTGGTTCTGATTGAAGCAGGGGATTTTGTCCCGGGTGACGGTGATGTCATTGAAGGTGTCGCTTCAGTGGACGAGAGTGCAATCACTGGCGAAAGTGCGCCGGTGATCCGCGAATCGGGCGGCGATTTCAGTTCGGTGACGGGCGGCACACGGGTGTTGTCGGATTGGCTGGTGGTGCGGGTCAGCGCCAACCCCGGTGAAGCGTTTTTAGACCGTATGATTGCAATGGTGGAAGGGGCCAAACGGCAAAAAACCCCTAACGAAATTGCCTTGACCATTTTGTTGGTGGCCTTGACGCTGGTGTTCCTGATGGCGACCGTCACCTTGCTGCCGTTCTCCCTGTATGCCGTTGCCAGCTCAGGTTCAGGGCAGCCGATTACGCTTACCGTGCTGGTGGCTTTGTTGGTGTGCCTGATCCCTACCACTATCGGTGGGCTATTGTCGGCCATTGGTGTGGCAGGTATCGGACGGATGATGCAAAAAAATGTCATTGCCACTTCCGGCCGGGCCGTGGAGGCGGCAGGCGATATCGATGTGCTGTTGTTGGATAAGACCGGCACTATCACTTTAGGCAACCGGCAGGCTTCAGCTTTTATAGCCGTTCAGGGGGTTACCGAAAGGGAGTTGGCGGATGCCGCGCAAGTGGCTTCACTGGCGGATGAAACCCCCGAAGGCCGTAGTGTGGTGGTGTTGGCAAAACAAAAATACGGTTTTAGGGAACGCGATGTGAATTCATTGGGCGCGACGTTTATCCATTTTAGCGCGCAGACCCGCATGAGCGGTGTCAATGTCGATGGCAGGCAGATACGCAAGGGTGCCGCTGACTCCATCCGTGTTCATGTCGAAGCGCTGGGCGGCAAATTTCCCCCCGAACTGTCCAAAGTGGTCGATGATGTGGCACGGCGTGGCAGCACTCCGTTGGTGGTGGCGGAAGGTACGCGTGTGCTGGGGGTCATAGAGCTTAAGGACATTGTTAAAGGCGGCATCAAGGAACGCTTTGCCGAATTGCGGCAAATGGGCATCAAGACCATTATGATCACCGGCGATAACCGTCTGACCGCCGCCGCCATTGCCGCTGAGGCGGGAGTTGATGATTTCCTCGCCGAAGCGACGCCGGAGGCTAAGCTTAAGCTAATCCGCCAATATCAGGCGGAAGGCCGTTTGGTGGCCATGACAGGGGATGGCACCAATGATGCACCCGCTTTGGCGCAAGCCGATGTGGCGGTGGCAATGAACAGCGGCACGCAAGCCGCAAAAGAAGCGGGCAATATGGTGGATTTGGATTCTAACCCCACCAAGCTGATTGAAATTGTCGAAACCGGCAAGCAAATGCTGATGACGCGTGGTGCATTGACAACTTTTTCCATTGCCAATGATGTCGCCAAATACTTCGCTATTATCCCTGCCGCATTCGCCACCACTTATCCGGTGTTGGATGTGTTGAACGTGATGCACTTGGCAACACCTGCCAGTGCCATTTTGTCGGCGGTGATCTTTAACGCTTTAATTATTGTGGCGTTGATTCCCTTGGCGCTAAAAGGCATCAAGTATAAGCCGGTTGGTGCCGCCACACTGCTGCAAAACAATTTATTGATGTACGGTGTCGGCGGCTTGATAGTCCCATTTATTGGCATAAAGGCGATAGACCTGGTCTTGGTCTCGCTGGGTTTTGTTTAAAGCGGTTGGTCGTGCTTAAACATTGTAGACCTGCAGTTATTTTATTGTGATTTTTACGGTAAGGAGTTGGCTATGCTTAAACATTTTAGACCTGCGCTTATTTTCTTGTTGATTTTTACGGTGTTGACGGGGGTAGTTTATCCGGCTTTGGTGACGGGTTTAGCCCAATTGCTGTTCCCTAATCAGGCCAATGGCAGCTTAATGGCTAGCGCAAACGGCAACAGCACGGGGTCCCGTTTTATCGGACAGCCGTTCACTGGCCCCGGCTATTTTTGGGGGCGACCTTCCGCTACCGGCCCTTTCCCTTATAACGCGGGGGCTTCCAGCGGCTCCAATCTAGGGCAAACCAATCCGGCGTTGCTGGATGCTGTCAAAGCTCGGGTAGCCGCGTTGCAAGCCGCCGATCCCGATAATAAAGCGGCGGTGCCGGTTGATTTAGTCACCGCTTCAGGCAGCGGCTTGGATCCCCACATCAGTCCGGCGGCGGCGGCGTATCAACTCAAGCGTGTGGCACAAGCCCGCCATTTGTCGGCGGAAAAACTGCGCGAATTGGTTGCAGAGCATACCGAACCACGCCAGTGGGGCATGTTTGGTGAACCCAGGGTTAATGTCCTGATGCTAAATCTGGCATTGGATGCCTTGCATTAATCGGGGGCTTATGGATGCTGATAGCCTTCAGGTAAGCACAGTCTGAAGCCATTAACTGATAGCTGATGTTTCGCACAGCCAAATCCCACGTTCCCTGAGCGTAGTCGAGGCGGGGCTTCGGCTATGCTCAACCAACGAGCTGGGCAACATCAGTTAGTAACAAGAGAGAAAATCTGCAATGGATAACGACCGCCCCGATCCAGACCAATTGCTTGCCCGTGTCGAGCGTAACCAAATGCGCGCGCGCCGCGGGCGGCTGAAGATATTTTTTGGCGCCTCCGCAGGTGTCGGAAAAACTTACGCCATGTTGCTGGCGGCTAAAGAGAAGCGGGCGGAACATATTGACATTGTGGTGGGTCTGGTGGAAACACATGGACGTAAAGACACCGCCGCCTTGTTGGAAGGCTTGGAGGTGTTGCCGCCAGTGCAGATTGACTACCGGTGCACTAGCTTGTACGAGTTCGACTTGGATGCCGCCCTTAAGCGCAAACCGTCGATTATCTTGGTGGATGAGCTGGCGCACACCAATGCCCAAGGTTGCAGGCACCCTAAGCGCTGGCAGGATATAGAAGAGCTGTTGGAAGCGGGCATAGATGTCTATACCGCGCTTAATGTCCAGCATTTGGAAAGCCTTAACGATGATGTCAGCCAGATTTCTGGTATCCGCGTCTGGGAAACAGTGCCGGACACGGTGTTTGAAGGGGCGGACGAGGTTGAATTGGTGGATTTGCCGCCCGACGAGCTGCTCAATAGGCTTAAAGACGGTAAGGTGTATTTGCCACAACAGGCCAAAGAGGCCGCCCAGCATTTTTTCCGGAAAGGCAACTTAATTGCCCTGCGTGAACTGGCCTTGCGCCAAACCGCCAGCCGGGTCGATGCGCAAATGCTGGATTACCGTGAAGACCATTGTATCCGTGAAGTCTGGCACGTCAATGAGCGTATTTTGGTGTGCATTGGCGCCAATGCCTTGGCGGAACGGCTGGTGCGTGCAGGCAAACGCTTTGCCACCAGTTTGCGTGCGGCATGGATAGTGGTGTATGTGGAAACGCCAGAATTGCAACGCCTGTCCGCACAACAACGGGATGGCGTGTTGCGCATATTGCGTCTTGCCGAGCAATTGGGCGCTGAAACGGTGACCCTGAATGCACCGCAAATGAGCGAGGCCATCATTAAGTTTTCCAATGAGCGTAATGTCACTAAGATTGTCATGGGCAAGCCGACCCGTCGGGGTTGGAAGCGGTTAGTGCTGGGTTCGGTGGTGGATGTGCTGATAAGCGATGCCCATAATATCAGCCTGTATTTGTTGGGTAGCCCCAAGCCCGGGCAGGGCGATGACATCAGCAAGCAAGAGACTGCCCTATACCGGAAAAACCCGTTGCCCGGGCTAGGCAAACGCCCGGCACAAAAAGCCAACAGCAAAGGTTATGTCTGGGCCGTTATTGTCACTGTCGCCAGCACCGCCTTAGCTTATCTGATGTTCGGGCGCTTTGAGCTGGCCAACTTAGTCATGGTGTTTTTATTGGGGGTGGTGTTTACTGCCACCCGTTTTGGTCGTGGCCCGTCCATTTTTGCCTCATTTTTAGGGGTGGCCATTTTTGATCTGTTATTCGTGCCTCCTTATTACAGTTTTACCGTCGGTGACAGCCAATATTTAGTGACCTTGTTGGCTATGTTGACCGTGGCAATGCTGATTAGCAGCCTGATGGCGAATGTCCGTTCCCAAGCCAAAGTGGCGGGGCATAGGGAGCGGCGGGCGACCGTGCTATATGCCATGAGCAAAGAACTGACCGCCAGCCAAAGCGAAGATGAAATCGTGCGTACCGCAGTGCACCATGTCCATGCCGAATTCGGCAGCCGCAACGTCATTCTTTTTCCGGATGCCAATGGCCGGGTTGTTTATCCGGTGTCCCCTGCCATTGCGGAATCTTTGCATACAGCCGACCTGAGCGTCGCACAGTGGGTGATGGATCATAACGAGATTGCCGGGCAAGGCACCCATACTTTGCCCGGTGCCGAGGCGATTTATTTGCCTTTAAGTGACAAGGCAACCATGCTGGGGGTTTTGGTGTTGCTGCCGGTCAATTTGCGCCGGGTGTTCTTGCCTGAACAACAAAAGTTATTGGAAACTTTTCTTGGGCAAATTGCCCAAGCCATTATCCGTGTGCGCCTGACCGAGCAAGCCCGCAAAACCCAAGTGGCAATGGAAGCCGAGCGCCTACGCAATTCCCTGCTCAGCTCCATTTCCCATGATTTGCGTACGCCCTTGGCGACCATTGTCGGTTCCGCCAGCACCTTGGTGGAAGAGGATAATGCGCTAAAGCCGGAAGATAAGCGGGAACTTAACCGCGCCATTTACGAAGAAGCACAACGCATGTCCAGCTTGGTCAATAATATTTTGGAAATGGCACGTCTGGATGCAGGGGCTGTGGAACTCAACAAGCAATGGTATCCGCTCGATGAAATTATTGGCATTGTATTGACGCGCTTGCAAAAACGCTTGGCAGACCGGCAAGTCAGCGTGAAGCTGCCGCCCGGCATTGCTATGGTGTTTGTCGATGCGGTGATGATTGAACAAGTGCTGGTCAATCTGCTCGAGAATGCCTTGCGTTATACGCCAGATGGCAGTCCTTTGGATATTATGGCCACTTCCGCCGCTGGCACGGTGGATATAGCCGTGGCTGACCAAGGTTTCGGGCTTCCGCCAGGCGATGAAAACAAGGTGTTTGAAAAATTTTATCGGGTGCGTAAAGAAGCCGCGCAAAGCGGCGTAGGCTTAGGGCTGGCAATTTGCAAAGCGATCATTGAAGCGCATGGCGGTAGTATCCGTGCAAGCAATCGGCCTAGCGGCGGCGCGTTGTTTTTGTTCAGCATCCCACAACCTGACACGCCGCCCACACTGGTGCGGGAAGATCAGGGCCGCTTGATTGACCAGAACACAATTGGCCAGCCATGACGTGTACAAACCCTGTGGTTGTCGTGATAGAAGATGATCCGGCGATACGGTTATTTTTACGCACCGGTCTTGCCGCCCATCACTTCAAAGTGTTCGAGGCGGAGCGGGGGCAGCAAGGTATTATTGAGGCGGGGGTGCGCAAACCCGATCTTATTATCCTGGATTTGGGCTTGCCCGATATGGAGGGTGTTGAGGTTATCAAAAGTATCCGTGCATGGTCGGCATTGCCCATTATCATTTTGTCGGCCCGCAGCGCCGAGCAGCATAAAATCGACGCACTGGATGCGGGCGCTGACGATTACTTGACCAAGCCGTTTGGTTTGGGCGAGTTGCTGGCCAGGATACGGGTCGCCCAGCGCCATTCGGCCTGCAGCCCTGCTCAAGCGGAAAACGGGCTATTTGTCACTGGAGCGTTGCAAGTCGATTTGCTCAAACGACAAGTGTTTGTTGCTGGCAACGAAGTCCACCTGACCCCCATACAGTACCGTTTGTTATCTTTGCTGATCAAAAATGCCGGTAAAGTCTTGACCCACCAATACCTGCTCAAAGAAGTCTGGGGGCCTTCCTATAAGGATAATTCACATTACCTGCGCATATACATGAGCCAACTTAGGCAAAAGCTAGAAACCGACCCAACCCGTCCCGAATACCTGCTGACTGATTCAGGCGTGGGTTATCGGCTTAAAGTTGGTAGTGGTTGATAGGTGACTATGTCCGGCACAATGGACTTCTTGATAACAAATACAAACACCTGCACTTGTACATGCAGCGGCAAGACCCAGACGGGCAAACAGGGGATTCTGCCGCCGCACCCACCAAAATGAAGCCTAAGCGGTGCGGACTATTTTTACAACTAAAACGCAAAGTGGCACAGTCTATGGCATAATGGGCGGATTTTTTAATACCTACTATAAAACGAGGACAATCATGAGTTTATTTATCTCCGACGCAGTTGCAGCGGCAGCTCCTGCGGCACAGCAGCCAGGCATCGAAGGCATGTTGTTTCCAGTAGCCATTTTGGTGTTTTTTTATGTGCTGTTCATTCGCCCGCAAGCCAAACGCACCAAGGAAAAAAAGCTGATGACCGCCGCCCTCAATAAAGGTGTTGAGGTGGTCACCACTGGCGGGATTATGGGTAAAGTAGCTGATTTGGATGATAACTTTGTCAAGATTGAAACGAATGACAACACCTTTATTTTTGTGCAAAGGCATCATATTGAAACCATGCTGCCTAAAGGCACTTTTAAGGCAGTCACTAAAAGAAGCGGCACTGTCACGACTGATATGCTGGTAAAGAAAAACTGATTGATAAGGCATCATAAATGGCGGCATCAAGCAACCGCTCCGCCGTTTTGTTGGAAGCAGCTTAAATTGTTGGAATAACCTAATGCAAAACCATTTCCCCCTCTGGAAAAACCTGATCATCCTTGGCGTTTTTTTTGTCTCGCTGATTTATGCGCTGCCCAGTTTGTACGGTGAAGACCCCTCGGTGCAGATATCATCGGTCAACAGCCAAAAACTGGGGCCGGACAAAGCCAATGAAATTGAGTTGGCAGTCAAAGCCGCTGGCGTGAGCGCCAAAGCGCTTGAAGTGAACAATGACCAAGTTTTAGTGCGCCTTAACAATACCGACGACCAATTGAAAATTGCTGACTTGCTGCGCGAGCAATTGGGCAAAACCATGACTGTGGCATTAAATCTGGCCCCCACTACACCGTCTTGGCTACGGGCCATTGGCGCACAATCCATGTATTTGGGCCTTGATTTGCGCGGCGGCGTGCATTTTCTGTTGGAAGTGGATATGGATGCGGCGGTCAGGCAAGCGGAAGAGCGTTATGTGGATGATGTGCGCGTGGCGTTGCGTAATGAAAAAATCCGTTATCTGGGTGTGGTGAAAGATGCGGGCTTTATTAAGGTCACGCTAAAGGGCGTTGAAGACAAAACCGCTTTGCTGGCTTTGTTGGACAAAGATTTCCATTTGTCACTGGATGTGAAAGAGCCGCCCGAACAAGATCAGGTCTGGCTGAAAATTTCCGAATATCAAGAAAAAGAAATCAGGAAACTGGCAGTCAGCCAAAATATGACCGCGTTGCGTAATCGGGTCAACGAGTTGGGCGTTGCCGAGCCGGTCATTCAGCAACAAGGCGAGAACCGCATTGTGGTGCAGTTGCCGGGTGTGCAGGACACCACCCGCGCCAAAGAGATTTTGGGCACCACCGCCACCTTGGAATACCGTTTGGTGGATGTTGAGCATGATGTGATGAAAGCCATTGAAGGCCACCCGCCGGTAAACAGCCGTTTGTATTATGATAAAAACGGCGGCCCCATCCTGTTGGACAAACGCATTATTGTCACCGGCGACCAAATTGTCGATGCGTCTTCTGGTATGGATCAAGATGGCAGGGCGGCAGTGTTCATTTCACTGGATGGCCCAGGCGCTGCAAAAATGGGCAAAGTGACCCAAACTAATGTCGGCAAACCGATGGCGGTGGTGTTCATTGAGTACCGCGTTGAAACCAAACTGGTCAACGGCGAAAAAATTCGCCATAAAGAAAAAGTGGAAAAAGTGATCAGTGTGGCCACTATCCAAGGGGTGTTCAGTAAGCGTTTCCAAACCACTGGTTTGGACAGCCCGCAAGAAGCCCGCAATCTGTCGCTGTTGCTGCGGGCGGGCGCATTGGCTGCACCGGTTGATATTGTGGAAGAACGCACTGTCGGCCCTAGCTTGGGCCAAGACAATATCAACAAAGGCTTTTTGTCGTTCATCGTCGGCTTTGGCTTAGTGGTGTTGTTCATGATGGTTTATTACAAGCTGTTTGGCATGATCGCCAATTTGGCCTTGGCTTTTAACGTGGTCATTGTGGTGTCTATCCTGTCCATGCTGCAAGCCACGCTCACCTTGCCGGGCATTGCCGGTATCATTCTCACCGTGGGCATGTCGGTTGATGCCAACGTATTGATTTTTGAGCGTATCAAAGAGGAGCTGCGGCACGGTAACGCACCCCAGACGAGTATTTTTATCGGCTATGAGAAAGCCTTTGCAACCATTCTTGATTCGCATGTCACCAATTTGGTGGTGGCTATTGTGCTGTTCGCCTTTGGCACCGGTTCGGTGAAGGGCTTTGCGGTCACCCTGATCATCGGTATTTTGTCCTCCATGTTCACTGCCATCACTGGCACACGGATGATCATCAATTGGATTTATGGCAACCGTCGGGTTGAAAAATTGTCGATTTAGTTTGGTGTTTGCCAAACTTTGGGCTTAATGCATTTATAAAGATCAAAATATGAAAACAACCACTATTAATTTTATAGGCAACCGCAACATTGCCATGGGCTTTTCTGGGATATTGATGGTGATTGCCATTGTGTCTTTGTTTAGCAAAGGCTTGTTGATGGGCATCGACTTCACCGGCGGCACCTTGATTGAGGTGGGCTATTCCCAAGCCGCCGACTTGACCGCACTGCGCAAGACTTTGGATGACAATGGCTTTAATGATGCCACTGTGCAAAACTTCGGCACATCCAAAGATGTGCTGATACGCTTGAAGCTACAAGAAGGGGTCAGCAGTGCCGACTTGAGCGTGGGCGTGTTGGATGCCATCAACAAAAACGTCAGTGAACCGGCCAAATTGCGCCGGGTGGAATTTGTCGGCCCGCAAGTGGGTGACGATTTGGCCCAGGATGGTTTTTTGGCGTTGCTGTATTCAACCATCGGTATCTTGATTTATGTGGCTTGGCGGTTTGAATGGAAATTTTCTGTCGGCGCGATTATTGCGACTTTCCATGACGTGATTGTGACCTTAGGGGTATTTTCCATCTTTGGCCTGGAATTTGATTTGACCGTGCTGGCGGCCATTTTGGCTTTGATTGGTTATTCACTCAACGACACCATCGTGGTGTATGACCGTATCCGCGAAAATTTCCGTCTGCTGAGAAAAACCAGCACTGAAGACATTATGAACATTTCCATCAACGAAACGTTAAGCCGTACCATTATGACTTCGTTAACGGTGATTTTAGTGTTGTCGGCACTGTTTTTCCTGGGTGGTGAAGTGATCCATAATTTCTCGTTAGCCTTGTTGTTCGGGGTGTTTTTTGGCACTTACTCATCTATTTTTATCGCCAGCCCAATGTCTTTGATTCTGGGCATCAGCCCCGAAGACCTGATGGTGCCCATCAAGGAAGGCGCTGATATTGACACGATGCCTTAACGGAACAACTGCCTAGTTTCTTAATCAGGCCGTGCATCAGCTATAATAGACTCTTTTAACTTAACCCTATCTAATCGGAGACAAACCCTCATGGCAATCGAACGTACTTTTTCTATCATTAAACCTGATGCCGTCGCCAAAAACGTTATCGGTGAAATTTACAGCCGTTTTGAGAAAAATGGCCTGCAAGTGGTTGCGGCAAAAATGTTGCATTTGACAAAAGCCCAAGCTGAAGGCTTTTATGCCGAACACAGCGAACGCGGCTTTTTTAATGATTTGGTGGCGTTCATGATTTCTGGCCCAGTCATCATGCAAGTATTGGAAGGCGAAAACGCAGTGTTGAAACACCGCGAAATTATGGGTGCAACTAACCCGAAAGAAGCCGCTGCTGGTACCATCCGCGCTGATTTTGCGGTCAGTATTGATGAAAATGCGGTGCATGGCTCCGATGCATTAGCTACGGCTGAGCGCGAAATTGCTTATTTTTTCTCTGCTGAAGAAATCTGTGCCAGAACCCGTTAAGCCTAACGCCATTAACCTGCTGGACTTCGACAGAAAGGGCCTTGCGGCTTTTTTTGTCGGGATGGGCGAAAAACCTTTCCGGGCCACGCAATTGCTGAAATGGATTTACCAGGAAGGTATCGAAGATTTCGACCTGATGACCAACCTCAGCAAACCGTTGCGTGCTTATCTGAAAGAGCATTGCTGCATTGCCACACCGGAAATTGTGCTGGAACAACAGGCCAGTGATGGCACACGCAAATGGGTGTTGCAAACTAGCTGCGGCAATCGCGTGGAAACGGTGTTCATCCCCGAAGAAAGCCGAGGCACTTTATGCGTGTCCTCGCAAATTGGCTGTGCGTTGGCCTGTACGTTTTGCTCGACAGCCCAACAAGGTTTCAACCGCAACTTGACCACCGCCGAAATTATCGGGCAGGTTTATGCCGCGCAAAACCGTTTGGGCAATGCGGGAAAAATCACCAATGTTGTGATGATGGGCATGGGTGAACCGTTGCTGAATTTTGATAATGTGGTGGCGGCGATGAACCTGATGATGGATGATTTCAGTTTTGGGCTGTCCAAGCGGCGGGTTACTATCAGCACCTCCGGCGTAGTGCCGGCCATGTACCGGTTGACTGAGGTCTGCGATGTCAGCCTTGCTGTTTCTTTACATGCAGTCACGGATGAACTGCGTGACGAATTGGTGCCGATCAATAAAAAATACCCATTAAATGAATTGATGGAAGCTTGCCGCGAGAACGCCAAATTGGCGCCACGCCGCACAGTGACTTTTGAATATGTGATGCTGGATGGCATTAATGATTCTCTGACCGATGCACACGGCTTGGTGAAACTGTTGGAAACCGTACCAGCAAAAATTAACCTGATACCGTTCAACCCCTTCCCTAACTCGCCTTACCGTTGCTCCAGCAATAACCGCATCAACCAGTTTAAAACCTTATTGAATGATGCCGGTATTGTCACCACAATACGGAAAACGCGGGGGGAAGATATTGACGCGGCTTGCGGGCAACTGGTCGGACAGGTGCAAGACAAAAGCCGTAGGCATCTTAAACTGCAATTACAAACCTCAGAACAGAACGGGGCGGCACAGCCGTCCGTTTAATTCGCTGGCACAAGCCTTCTGATGCTCGGAAGGCCTGCCATTTGGCTAGGCACTGCTTAAATATTGAATAAATTTTATGGCCAATAACATTCAAGCAATTCGCGGGATGCACGATGTGCTACCCGAACAAACACCCTTATGGCAATACGCAGAACAAATCATCCGTGAGGTGCTGGGCGGCTACGGTTATAGTGAAATCCGTATGCCTATTGTTGAAAAAACCGAATTGTTCAAACGCTCTATTGGCGAAGTCACCGATATTGTCGAAAAGGAAATGTACACGTTTGAAGACCGCAATGGCGATTCGTTGACCTTGCGTCCGGAAGGCACAGCCGGTTGCCTAAGGGCTTGCCTTGAGCACGGCTTGTTGAACGGTCAAGTGCACCGTCTTTGGTATTACGGCCCGATGTACCGGCATGAACGTCCGCAAAAAGGCCGTTATCGGCAATTTATCCAGTTGGGCGTGGAAACTTACGGCATGTCGGGGCCGGATATTGATGCCGAATTGATCATACTGATGGACAGGCTATGGAAAAGGCTTGGTATTCGCGATAAAGTGCGCTTGCAACTCAATTCGCTGGGTACTACAGCAGAACGTTTAATTTATCGCGGGCAGTTAGTGACTTATTTCCAAGCGCATATTAGCCAACTGGATGAAGACAGCCAACGCCGTTTACAGACTAACCCGTTACGTATTTTAGACAGCAAAAATCCGGCAATGGCTGAACTGGTCGCCAACGCCCCAGCCTTGATGGATTATTTGGGCGAAGATAGCCGCCAGCATTTCCAAAGCATCACGGCCCAGCTAGACAATTTGGGCATAGCGTATGACATCAACTTGCGCTTGGTGCGCGGCTTGGATTATTACGGCAAAACAGTGTTTGAATGGGTGACTGACGAGCTAGGTTCACAAGGCACGGTCTGTGCCGGTGGCCGTTATGATGGACTGATCGAGCAACTGGGCGGTAAAGCCAGCCACGCGGTCGGTTTTGCTATGGGCATTGAACGCTTGTTGGCCTTGATGGAAACGGCAGCCTGCTATCCGCTCGCCAAACCGGTTGATGTGTTCATGATACGGGTGGGTGAAGCGGCTGAAGCGGCTGGGCTACTGTTTGCCGAGCAGCTTAGGGATGCCCTGCCCGCGCTAAAATTACAGGTCAATTGTGGTGGCGGCAGTTTTAAAAGCCAGTTTAAAAAAGCTGACAAAAGCGGCGCGGATTTTGCGCTGATTTTAGGTGATGACGAAGCCACCCAAGGCATTATCGGCTGTAAACCGTTGCGTAGCGAATCGCCCCAACAATCCTTTAACTTAAGCCAAGCCATTGGCTTTTTAGGTGATTATTTAAAAAACCGGCCGCACTAAAGGTACGCCTTGCGGCGATGCCAGACAACTAATGCCTCATCAATGTATTTAGCCAATAAACAAGAGAAATAGCGTGGAAATTTACGAAACCGAAGAAGAACAACTTGAAGCCTTAAAACGCTGGTGGAAAAATAATGGCACCGCATCCATCGTCGGCTTTGTGTTGGGTATCGCCATTATTTTAGGCAACAATTATTGGCAAGCCTACCAAAAAGAACAATTGGAACTGGCCTCTGACCTGTATGTTGAACTCAGCAAAGCAGTGGCTGCAAACAATAAAGATAATGTCGAAAAATTAGCCTCACGTTTGCAAACAGAGTTTGCTTCCACCCATTACTCCGCTTACGGCGAGCTAATGCTGGCAAAATTTAAAGTGAGCCAAGGTGACAAAACGGCCGCCAAGACAATCCTTGAACACGCGGCAAGCTTGCCTGATAAAGAAATAAGCAATATCGCCACCCTCCGGCTGGTGCGGCTAATGATGGCCGACAAGGAGTTTGAGCAAGGCCTGAAACGGGTCAATAATGTTGATCCAGCCAACAGTAGCCATTTTGCCAACGAGTACGATGAACTGGTCGGTGATTTATATAACGCACTTAACCGTCCTGACCAGGCACGGACATCTTATTTGAAGGCTTTGCAAAATAATCATCAGTCGCCTTTGCTGCAAACTAAAATAGATGACCTGACCCCGCCAGAAAAAACCGGTGCCAAAAAATAATGCGTTTGGCGATTGTTATATTGCTCGCTTGGACATTGGTTGGGTGTGCCGCTTTCGACACCGTGGGTGAAACTTTTTCGGGCATTTCCGATTATTTCAACGGTGGCGAAGACAACACCGAGCCCCCCAAAGCCTTAGTGGAATACCCCCCCGAGCTTAAAATTGAAGCACTGTGGAAAGAATCCGTGGGCGTGGGCACTGAAGACCTGAACCTAAAGCTGCTCCCGGCACTTATTAGCGGCAGGATTGTCGCTGCTGACCGCAAGGGATTGGTGCAGGCCCGTGACACGGCCACGGGCAAGTTATTATGGGAAAAAGAAACGGACGCGCATCTGTCCGGCGGGCCAGGCACGACTAATGGCATTGTCGTGCTGGGCAGCAGTGATGCTGAAGTGTTCGCATTGAATATTGACAACGGCACGCAATTATGGAAAACAGCGGTCACCAGTGAAGTGCTGGCCTGTCCGGTCATCGGTGATGGCGTGGTGATTGTACGCACCACGGATGGGGTAATGACCGCGTTGAATGAAAAAACCGGCGCCAAATTATGGAGCTATGAAGTCAATGTGCCCGCCCTGAGCATTCGCGGCACCGGTGCACCGGTTATTGTTGAAAAAAACCTGATCAGTGGCAATGACAACGGCAAACTGATCGCCTTGCATCTGGATAACGGCAAATTTGTCTGGGAAGCCAGCGTAGCCGTGCCGCAAGGACGTTCTGAGGTGGAACGGTTGGTCGATTTGGATGTGGACTTGCTGGAAGCAACCGGGGTCATTTATGTCAGCAGTTATCGGGGCGGTGCCAGTGCGGTGTCGGCGCAAGATGGCGAAGTGTTGTGGCGTAATGAAAATATCAATTCGTTTACGGGTCTGTCCGCTGATTGGCGCAACCTTTACCTATCCGATGCACAGGGCGATGTGTACCAACTTGACAAGCGCAGTGGTGCATCATTGTGGAAGCAAAGTGATTTGCACAACCGTCATTTGAGCGCACCAGCCGTCTACGATAATTATGTGGTGGTTGGTGATTTTGAAGGCTATGTACATTGGCTGTCGGTTAGCGACGGCAGACAAATGGCGCGCTATAAAGTGACCGATAGCCCCATTGACACCAAACCGTTAGTCGTTAGCGACACTGTGTATGTCTACGCAAAAGACGGCACCCTCACCGCATTAAAAGCCCGTTTCCCTTAAAGAGAGCCTATGTTACCCGTAATTGCCCTGGTCGGGCGTCCGAATGTCGGCAAATCCACCTTATTTAATTTCCTGACCCGCAGCCGTGAAGCACTGGTTGCTGATTTGCCCGGACTGACCCGCGACCGCCAATACGGACGCGTCAAAATTGGTAAGATACCTTATATCGTGGTTGATACTGGCGGTATTGCCGATAATGCCGAGGGTATTGAGGGGGTATCCAAAAAACAAGTGGAAAAAGCGCTGGAAGAGGCTGATGTCATTTGTTTTATGGTCGATGCCCGTGAAGGCTTAAGCGCGTCTGACTATGTCATTGCTGACAATTTAAGGAAACTGGCCAAACCGGTGATATTAATCACCAATAAAGTCGATGGCCTTGATACCAACTTTGCCGCCAATGATTTTTATGCCCTCGCTTTAGGCGAACCCGTCCAAGTCGCCGCTTCACACGGACGTGGCGTACCCGAGTTACTGGAACGTGTGGCGGAACTGTTGCCATCGGTATTAATACCAGAGCCGGATAACAGCAAAGGTATCGCCATTGCCGTTGTCGGCCGGCCCAATGTGGGCAAATCCACCTTGGTGAACCGGCTGTTGGGCGAAGAGCGTGTCATTGTATTCGACCAACCGGGCACGACCCGAGACAGCATCTACATTCCGTTTGAGCGCAATGGCAAACAATTCACGCTGATTGACACCGCCGGGATGCGCCGCCGTTCCAAAATTGCCGAAACTATCGAAAAATTCAGTGTCATCAAGTCGATGCAGGCGATTGACAAAGCCCAAGTAGTGATTTATTTGATTGATGCCAGCGAAGGTGTGACCGACCAAGATGCCCACTTGCTAGGACAAGTCTTGGAAGCGGGACGGGCCTTGATTATCGGCCTGAACAAATGGGACGGCCTGGACACCTCGCAACGCGAAACAGTCAAGCGGCAACTGGAGGTCAAATTGTCGTTTTTGGAATTTGCCGAGAAACACCCCATTTCCGCCTTGCACGGCAGCGGTGTCGGCAAACTGTTCGATGTGGTGCACACGCTGTACGAATCGGCCATGGTCAACATGTCCACGCCGGTTTTGACACGCATTTTGAAAGAAGCCACCGATGCCCACCAACCGCCCTTAGTCAATAACCGCCGGATCAAGCTCAAATATGCCCATCAAGGCGGACGCAACCCGCCCGTGATCGTTATCCACGGCGTGCAAACGGATGCCTTGGCGTTGTCTTACAAACGTTATTTGATGAACTATTTCCGCGAAAAACTTAAATTGTCCGGCACACCTATCCGCTTGGAGTTTAAATCGCCGGTCAATCCGTTTCAGGGGCAAAAAAACAAACTGACCGATTGGCAAGTGAAAAAGCGCGAACGTTTGATGAAACGCATCAAAGACAAAAAATAAACCGCAATACAGATCGTCGCTGAAATGGCATTTATCACCTTCCAAGGCCACCCTGTACAAACCCGTGGCGAATTACCGGCTGTTGGCACTAAAGCCCCTGACTTTAAGCTGGTTGGCAGCAAATTGACGGATATCAGCCTGGCCGATTATGCGGGCAAAAAGAAGCTGCTCAGCATCGTGACTAGCTTGGACAGCCCCACCTGCGCCGCTTCTGCGCTGCGCTTCAACGAAAAAGCGGCGCAACTGCCCAATACCGTGGTGTTGGTCATTTCTGCCGACTTGCCATTTGCCCAATGCCGCTTTTGCAGCCACGAAGGCATCCAGCACATTATCACCTTATCTTCGTTCCGCTCCGGTTTTGCCGAGGATTATGGTGTCGGCTTGCAAAACGGCATACTGGCAGGTCTGACCGCCCGGGCTATCGTGATATTGGATGAAAACGACCATGTGCTGTACACCGAACTGGTCGGCGAATTGGCTGATGAGCCGGATTATGAAAGTGCTTTGGCGGTTTGTAGGGAAACATCGAATAACGGATCATTAATCAATCCCTGAATCCGTAACTAAAGATATTGGTACGATATTAAGCTGGGCGTATTATAAAAGTAACCGTTATCTATCGATTTTTCAGTGCGAAAATGATATAAGTCATCCAAATAAAAATCAACAAATCAATACTTTACATAGATATTTTCATAAAACACGTGGTTTTTCAAGCGTCCAATTTGAACACCCGTGTGTGGGACTTGACAATATCGTTTGTTGTAATTTTCAGTTACGGATTCAGGGATTAATCATTCAACAATACAACAGTAGTATACTTAACAACCACCTGCTGAAAGCAGGTGGTTGTTAAGTATTGAAATAAATTATTATACCTGTTGTGTTGCACTGCTGGACACTGAAAATAATAACGATGAATTGAGGAATTAATTCTATGGCAGGCGTTAGACATGATCCCTTGGCAGATATTGGTTTGATAGCTGATAATTTGCGGGATCGCTATAAATCGGGGTTTCCCATACTCAAAGAGATCATTCAAAACGCCGATGATGCTGGCTCCACTCATCTATGCTTTGGATTTAGCGAAGGCTTGTCAGATGCAAGCCATGAGTTATTAAAAAATCCGGCGATTTTTTTTATCAATGATGGGTCGCTAAGCGAAACCGATGCGGATGCCATTTTGTCAATTGCTCTAGGGTCTAAAGCCTCGAACGAAAGTACCATTGGTAAATTCGGTTTGGGAATGAAAAGCTTGTTTCATCTATGCGAAGCTTTTTTCTATCTTTCTGACCAATGGGAATGCCGCGAAGACTTTCATAGCAATATTTTTAACCCTTGGGGTACGTTAAGGGAAGATTGGGAGTCTTTTGAAAATGCCGATAAACACCTAATCCAACACCACCTGAAAGCAGTTGTCGATTATATTAATAAACAATCCAACACCAAAACATGGTTTCTTGTATGGGTGCCGTTAAGAAAACGGCATTCGTATTATGATGGCTCCATCATAGAAAATTACCCGGGCGATGATAACCTCCCCCCAGACTTTATTATAGATAAAGATACAGATGTCCATTTAGGGCAATTATTGCCGCTTTTAAAAGGGTTGCGAAGCATATCCATTTGGCAACCCACATCCGAAGACACGTTAAATTTGCATTGCACTTCGGCTATCAGGCTAAGTGACGATGCAGTCCGCCGCCAATTTCACGGGACAATAAAAAACTCAAATTTGTCTGGCAAGATTTTATTGGAAACTGGAAAAAATAAAAATCAGATTGACTATGCAGGTTATGAAAATTTATTGCCCGAACAACTTTTCCTGCCTATTCGGTCATCAGAATTTTGGCCTAAAAGTTATGAACGTGATCGCGCAACCGGTAAGGAAAAGAAAGTTGAGGATAAAGCAAAGCCGCACTTAGCAATCGTTATTTGCCAACGAAAAGCCGATGGAGGCGCCGAAGCCCATATTGATTGGTCTGTATTTTTGCCACTGGGCACTTATCCCCAATTAAAAAGTTCCAGCGCGGTCAACCCCGACTACAAATACCATACCCAAGTTTTTATTCACGGCTATTTTTTTGTTGATGCCGGTCGTATCGGTATTCACGGCATAGAAAACATTGGGAAAAGGTCGCTTGATAAAATTGCCAACAATGATGAACTTCGTAGCCAATGGAATGCGTTACTGGCAACTGAGGGTTGTTTAAGTCACCTACCTAAAGCACTGCAACAATTTGTTCACGCGCATAATTGTGGGTTTGAACGTACCCAGCATCTGAGCGAGGCACTTTTTAAATCCGAATTTTCAATCCGGTATCGGGAATGGCTAGGAAGCCAATATCAATGGATATGCCAACTGCAATCTCATAAAAAGTCTTGGCAGCTCATTCCTGCCGATAAGACGGTTTTATCATTACCAACTTTTCCTCAAGGTGAGCACCAACGGCCTTGGGCTGTTTTTAAACATTTGAATGAGTTGGCCTCTCAGGGCTATGTGTTTCATGACCAGTCCCTTGCCTGTTTACTGAACCCAGCGAATCAAGGTTGGACAGATGAATTAGTGCAGCAGTTTTTGGACATTGATATTGAGGCGGTTTTTTGTGAGCGTACCCATTTTGCTTACTTTAATGACTTCTTGGAATTGCCTATAGTCAGTCATACCGCAGTCATCAAAGACAAATTGCAGTCGATAGCAAGAACAGGATTAGGTTTACAATCAGGCTCATTGATTAAATCCGAAATGATCCGTTTTCTGGGGTTTATTCCACCTGGTCAGCAAATTGTTTTAAATAAAGTCAAACTATCCGGGCTGTGGCAACAGCTAGCGAGGATTCCAACACGATTCTTGATTGCCCCTAAGGAATTGGCACCAGAATCCAATCAAAACAATGCGTTGATAATCGATGATGCGTGCAAGCTTTTATCCGCATTAGACACGGTTCTAGGTTCAGCAACACAAAGCAAACTTCATGATGAAGCACAGGCCTTGGTCGAAGAAATCATCGGTTTGGTTGACAAATCGGATAAAGAAAGCTTGCTAAAACAGTGTTCTGGTTTGCGTCTATTCAAGATACATGACTTGGCCTCTAAAAAAGATAAGTTTGTTGCACAATCTGATTTAAGAGAATTTATAAATCAAAAGATGTTATTTCGTTATTCAAGTGGTTTGGGCGATGAGAGATTTTCCTTAGGCAGTGCCTTGTTGCAAGCGGTTGAGGGGGGTGAAATTTACTTTATTAGTGCGACAAATAAAGATATATCGCTTGGATCGAAAGAAAATTTATCTGAGTGTAATGAAAAATCATGTTTAGCCTATATTGACAATAAGAAGCCTACGTTGAAACCGACACCCAGCCGAACTAAATTGCTGGAGAAGTTGTTGTCGCACACCGAACTCACCCCCCCTGAAAAACGTGCTTTTCGGTATTTGTTGCACAGCGACCTTGACCATTATGCTGCAGATAGTGAATTGTTATTGAGCGTTGAAACGAGATTAAATCCAGTTTGGGAGAAGTTAGCGCGAATAATCTATCAGACAGGAGGGGATGATTGGCGGTTGATTGACCAAATATTGGTTGATGGTTTATCTAACAAGCTTAATAACGAATTAAATATTACAAAACTCGATATTAAAAAATTACTTGGCGGCCTAAAAGAACGTTTTAATCAAGTTTTGTTTCAACAATCGCATTTTGACAGTGAAGAATGCGCCATTATCTTGCAACACATTGAAGAAGATCAACAATTATGGAAACAACTTCCCTTGCATGAAACTGATAAAGGAGAACGAGTTGCCATTACCCAGCAATGTTTTCTTGATAATGACTTGCTGATTCCTGATCCGCTTCCTGATCCGCTGGCAAACCAAGTTACGCGCATTAAAAAATCATTAAACAAAGTCATTGCAAGACAACAAGAGGAATGGATAGAGCCATTAAATAAAATGGCTCTAATAAAAATTATCTTATCTACTGATAACCCTAGTGATTATTATTTATTAATTCTTAAGCAATTTTCCGACATACCTATTAATGGTGATTTAGCGCTATTGCTTCGTAGTAAAAATTGGCTAAAAACCAGGAACGAACAGCCTCTGAAACCTGAAGATATTATCGTGATTGCAGAGATGGACGATGACATCAAGCGGCTCACTGCAGAATGTGCAGCAGGTTACTATTCTCTTGACGACCTGCATATTAACATCCAAAATCATGACCATTTTGATAAGATAAAAGAGCTTTTTTCCCATGGTCAAGACGGCCTGGAACGTTTGTTTTTAATGGTAGGTGAAACCAAGCGTTTTGCCATTGGTGAACTGAGATTTAAGTTAGATGAATTGATCAATATTGCTGAAATTATTGCCGATGACATAGATATGCCAGGCTGGGCATTATTGGCAAACAAGCAAGTAAACACGTCATTAACAGAGGGTAATGTTGAATTAATTAAGCCAATTCTGAAGGCATTGCCAGTTGAGAATTACCCTAAGCTATTAAAAATTTTAATCACAATCCATAAGCAGTCTTCCCAACCACAACACCAATCCGAAACAATCAAGCTTTTTAATGCCTATTTAACGATATTTGCCACTTGCCCTAATGCTTTAGATTCCCTAAAAACTATAGAATTGCTTAACCAGCAAAATAATTGGGTAATGGCAGAACAGCTTTGCTTTTGCATTGAAGGTGTGGACAAACATTACCTACTGAATCGGGAGCAAGCGAAACGCTTAGGTGCAATTATCTATTCGGGTCAGCAACAGCAAGAAATAAGCAACCAATTGGCGGTCGAAAATATTGACAATTTACGGCAAAGCACACCTGAAACGCTAAAAACATATTTTAAAAACTGGGAAGGGCAGGTAGAAAACGAACTGATTGGTTTTTTCATCAGTTTATTGGGCGTCAGTCCTCAAATTGAGGGTGTCGCTAATGGCTTTCTTGGTAAACGCAGTGTTGGGGGTGTCCGAAATAGCATTGACTGGCGAACTAAGGTCGGGGATGCGAGCGGCAGGGTATTGTTTGATAGTTGCGACCAGCATAAAGCCATCAGTCAAATGGAATTCCTGATCCGTATTGAAGATACGGATTCGATCAAAGTCGCATCTATATTTAATGCACCTATTACCGTACCCTTGGATAGCCACCCCGATACCCTTATTGTCAATCATTCTTTTAAAGGGCAATACCAGTGTGCATTCCAGTTACGTAAGCTCACTATTAGCAATTGGACTGAAAGCCAGCTCTCGACCCTTTTAAAAAACAGTGCCGAATGGCTGTTAAAAGAGGTCTATGAGCAGTCCGGCAATCTAGAAGAAGTTTGGGTTGAACTCGGGGAATCAGACCAGCTTGATATTAACGTGGCCCGGGGCTTAATACTGGATGAATTGCCAGGAAACCTAAGGCAGTTGTCCTTACAAAAAAGAGAAATCCATCGGTTTTTACAAAACTATCAAAATGCAAAATCGCAAAAAAAAGAACTGGAACTTACGCGTAGTCAAACGCAAAACGCCGACAGAGCAATTCAGCAAGCGTTACAGAGAATGCAGGAGGAACTGATAAACGACCAAGCTACTCAGTCGGCAGTGCTTGATGCGATAAAAGCCAAAATTAACCACCACCAATACCAAACTTATAGCGTACCCTTCGAGCTGTTTCAAAACGCCGATGATGCCGTGGTTGAATTTGCCGAAATGCAGACCCATCCCTATCCATTTTCAAGCCTCGATGAACTTGAATTAGATGTCCAACAACAGCAGTTCTGTGTATTAAGCGACGACAACACGCAGACATTTATCCATTGGGGACGGGCAATCAACTTTTTTCGCGGAGCAGAAGGATTTCCTGGAAAAGAACGAGGATTCCATCGTGATCTTGAGAAAATGTTACTACTGAATACTTCCGATAAACAGACAGAGAGTCTGGTCACCGGCAAGTTTGGCTTAGGGTTTAAAAGCGTTCATTTAATATCAAACCACCCAAAACTGCTCAGTGGTCGTTTAGGCGTGGAAATTGTTGCTGCCATGCTACCAAAACCATTATTGACGGATGACCGTGAGAGGATCAGGGGGCGTATTGAACAAGCCGCCCAAACTAAATCAACAGCCACTGCGATTGAATTGCCGCTCACCGAAAACATAGCAAAAGAGGATGTGCTTGGAAAATTTAAAAATTATGCTGGCGTGTTAACGGCATTTAGCAAGGCTATTAAGCATATTAACTTGAATCAGGAACACGTTATAAGTTGGCAGGAACAGATCGTTATTACTGACTTGCCGGCACTGAGAAAAGGCCGGCTAGCATTAGGCGGTGAAAAAATTGATGCGATTAAATTAGTATTTACCGATCAGCATCACCGTTACGAAATGCTGTTTGCCTTCGGTGCGACCGGATTTAAAGCTTTCCCTTTGCTTGATAAGAAAAGCAAAGAGTCCCTGCCTAGAATTTGGGTTTTAGCACCCACACACGATGAAGCGGCAATACAATTTTTGCTGAATGCCAATTTCGATGTCGATATGGGGCGTTTGCAGTTAGCCCATGACAGTCAAAACAATCGTCAAATTGCCCATAAGCTTGGGACGGATTTAGCACAATTGTTTATTCAGTTGGATAAGCTGATTATTGATGATTGGGAGAAAGTGAGGCAACTGTAATGCTTCAGATGAACTTGGACTTCGCCCCTCCACGAACAATGGAATTATGCGGCGTTAGCCAGGGGCTGACACACCGCCAATTCCACATTATTTAGCCGTCTTTCCTTCCTCGCCATCCGTGCTGCGGCTAAC
>CAJAWH010000040.1 GCA_903945605.1 uncultured Methylococcaceae bacterium
ACATGCGTGTCAGGGTCTTGTTCAAATTTTTCCAGCACATCGCGGTGCGAACTGCCGTTGATCGGGTCGCCGCCAATGCCGACTGAGGTGGACACGCCAATACCAAGGCGTTTCAGTTGGTCTGCCGCTTCATAGCCCAATGTGCCGGAACGGCCGACAATGCCGACATGGCCCGGCAGGTAAATATGACCCGGCATAATGCCCAGCATGGAACGCCCCGGACTGATGGTGCCGGCACAGTTGGGACCCGTCAAGATCATACGCTGATCGACAGGGAAACGGCGCAGGAAATTTTTGACCGTCATCATGTCTTGGGTGGGAATACCGTCGGTGATGGACACACAATAGCGGATGCCGGCATCGGCGGCTTCCATGATGGAATCGGCAGCAAAAGCGGGCGGCACAAACACGATGCTGGCATCAGCTCCGGTGGCTTGCACGGCTTCTTTGACGGTGTTAAAGACCGGCAAACCCAAGTGGCTTTGCCCGCCTTTGCCAGGTGTCACGCCACCCACCACTGTGCTGCCATACTTCAGCATGTCCTCGGCATGGAAGCTGCCGATTTTGCCGGTGATGCCTTGGACGATGATACGGGTGGTTTCGTTAATAAAAATGGCCATAGTTAAATCTCCTGGGCCGCAGCAGCTTGCGCCACCACAGCATTACGCGCTTGCACGGCTTTTTCCGCAGCTTCTGCCAAAGTATCGGCAGTGATGATGGGTAGGCCGCTCTCGGCAATGATACGTTGCCCTTCCGCCACGTTGGTGCCTGACAGGCGCACAATCAAAGGCACTTTCATGTCAATTTTTCTGACCGCTTGCACTACGCCCTCAGCGATCCAATCACAACGGTTGATGCCCGCAAAAATATTCACCAACATGGCTTTGACATTTTGGTCAGCCAAAACCAGACGGAACGCCTTTTCGGTGCGCTCAGCCGATGCACCGCCCCCTACATCCAAGAAGTTCGCAGGTTCGCCGCCCGCCAATTTGATCATGTCCATGGTTGCCATAGCCAAACCGGCACCGTTAATCATACAACCAATATCTCCATCCAGCCCGACATAGCTTAAACCGCGGTCAGCCGCCGCCATTTCACGCGGGTCTTCTTGGGTTTTGTCGCGTAATTCAGATATTTTTTGTTGGCGGAACAAGGCATTGTCATCAAAGCCCATTTTTGCATCCAACGCCAACAGTTCACCGCTGCGGGTAACCACTAGCGGGTTGATTTCCAACATACTGACATCCAATGCCCGTAAAGCTTTATAGCAACCTTTGATAGTTTTGACGGCATGGCTTAAAATTTCCGCATCCAAGCCTAAGGCAAAAGCCATTTCGCGGGCTTGGTAGTCTTGCAGGCCCACTGCCGGTTCAATGTAGATTTTTTTGATGGCATCCGGTTGGCTGACAGCCAATTCTTCAATATCCATACCACCTTGCGCGGAACCGACCATGACAATCCGTTCTGAGCTACGGTCAACCAAAAAGCAGAAATACAACTCTTTGGCTATCTCAGTACCGGCTTCCACATACAGCCTTGAACAGACCTTGCCGGCCGCCCCAGTTTGGTGGGTCACTAAGCGTTTACCTAGCAGATGGCTTGCCGCCGCTTGCACTTCGTCGTGGGTTTTACAAATTTTAATGCCACCTGCTTTGCCACGGGCGCCTGAGTGGATTTGTGCCTTAACCGCCCAAATGTGCCCGCCAATTTCCCTTGCGCGTTGCACGGCATCTTCAGGGCTGTAGGCCAAACCGCCTTCAGCGATCTTGACACCATAGCCACTTAATAGTTCTTTTGCTTGATACTCATGAATATCCACAGCATATCCTCATTGATTTCTGTTTTATGGGTTTGTTGATTGTTTAGCTGGTTTTGGCGGCGATGGCTTCAGCGGCCCTGACAATATTGTTGGCCATTTTTTCCGAGGCGGCATCAATCAACCGACCGTCCAATGAAGCGGCCCCTTTGCCTTGTGCCGCCGCTTCCTGCAATGCCACTAAGATACGCTGGGCTTTTTCCACTTCAGAAGCGAGCGGGGTGAAGATATTGTTAGCCAGCTCGACTTGCGAGGGATGAATGGCCCATTTGCCTTCACAACCTAAGGCTGCGGCACGTTTGCCCGCTTGTATATAGCCCTCAGGGTCTTTGATGTCGCCGAATGGGCCGTCAATAGGACGTAGCCCAAAAGCACGGCACGCCACGGTCATGCGGCTAATGGCGAAATGCCATTGGTCACCCGGGTAATTCGGGTTAAGACCACCAATATTGGTGGTGCGGGCACGGTTGCTGGCGGCATAATCGGCAACGCCAAAATGCAGCGCCTCCAAACGACCGTGTGCACCGTTACGGGCAATATCTTCCACATTGGCCATACCTAATGCGGTTTCAATCAGCGCTTCGATGCCAATACGGTTTTTTAGGCCTTGTTGCATTTCCAATTGGTTAAGCATTGCCTCGACCATATAAACATCGGCATACACACCTACTTTAGGGATTAGGATGGTGTCGATCTTACTGCCTGCCTGCTCGACCAGATCGACCACGTCACGCACCATGTATTGGGTGTCAAGGCCGTTGATGCGCACGGAAACGGTAACTCCGTAGCCTCGCCAATCAAGGTCGTTGATGGCTTCGATAATATTTTTTCTGGCCTGCAACTTGTCATCGGGCGCCACCGCATCTTCAAGGTCTAAGAAAACGAAATCCGTGCCGCTTTTCATCGCTTTTTCAAACATGCCCGGATTTGATCCGGGGACGGCCAATTCGCAACGCTGGACGCGTTGTGTTGACGCGGTGTACAAGGTGTGACTCATTACTACCTACCTAAAGCTAATATCGTGATATGGGAAGCACAGTGCATAAAAACGGACATTTTTAGCCTGGGCTGGAAACAAATAAATCGCTCATTCTACTTCCAGCCCTAGCAAAGTCAATTTATAACGCGTATTTTTTACTAAAAATCCTAATCATTCCTTGCTGATTGCCATTTGCTATGTCATTATTCTTGGTTTTTTTAGCTGTCTGATAACGATTATCCCCCTTTGTTGTCATTTATGGCAGACCGTTAACTTAAATTTACCACGAGGCAAACCTATGGCTGGTCGCAACCATCTCTACATCCCTGGCCCAACAAATGTGCCCAATGAAATACTTAATGCCATGCATGTGGCAATGGAAGACCACCGCTCGCCGGTTTTTCCAAAATTGCTCGCGCCGTTATTGCAAGATATGAAAAAAATCTTCAAGACCGAAACAGGGCAGGCGTTTATCTTTCCTGCAACAGGCACTGCCGGTTGGGAAGTGGCCTTGACCAACACGCTGAACCCTGGCGATAAGGTGCTGATCTACCGTTTTGGTCAATTTAGCCACTTATGGGCAGAAATGGCCAAACGCTTGGGCTTCGATGTTGAAATCCATCAAGAGCCATGGGGTACGGGTATCCCAGTGGACAAATTGCAAGCCCGTTTGCAAGCCGATAGCCAGCATGAAATCAAAGCGGTTTTGGCCACTCATAACGAAACGGCAACCGGCGTGACCAGTGATATTGGCGGCGTACGTAAAGCCATGGACGCAGCCAGCCACCCTGCCTTGTTGTTTGTCGACGGTGTCAGCTCCATTGCCAGCTTGGATTTCCGCATGGATGAATGGGGAGTGGACGGTGCCATCAGCGGCTCACAAAAAGGCTTTATGTTGCCTGCTGGCGGCGCATTTTTGGCGTTTAGCCAAAAAGCGTTGGCTGCTGTGGAAACGTCAACATATCCACGTTGCTTTTTGGATTTGAAAGACCAAATGAATGCCAACAAAGACGGCTACACCCCGTATACCCCTAACCTGCCGTTGCTGTATGGCTTGCGTAAAGCGTTGGATATGCTCTTGGACGAAGGCATGGAAAATGTCTATGCCCGTCATCATCGTTTGGCCGAAGGCACCCGTAAAGCGGTGGCCGCTTGGGGCTTGATGTTATGCGCCCAACCGGGTTTTGAATCGGATACGGTCACCGCAGTGGTGGTGCCCGAAGACAAAGATGCCCGCACGGTCATCAGCACAGCGTTCAGCAAATACAACATATCTTTGGGTGCAGGCTTGTCGGAAGTCGCCGGTAAAGTGTTCCGTATCGGTCATGTCGGCGATATGAACGACGTATCCATGTTAGGTGCTATCGCCGGTGTGGAAATGGCCTTGTTGGATAATGGCTTTGCTATCCAACCAGGCTCAGGTGTGGCTGCTGCGATTGAATATTATCGCGCCACCGCCTGACAACAC
>CAJAWH010000041.1 GCA_903945605.1 uncultured Methylococcaceae bacterium
ATGGGCTTGATGGAGGACAACAGCCAAGATCATCAGCAAAGGCGCGAACAGGCCATTACCCTATTACATGATAACCAGTACCTAAAAGCCAAAGCGGACATCATGAAGCCCATTGATGACTACATAAAGTTACTCGATTTGCGCACCTTACATCAGGTGCGGCTTGCCCAGCGTCATGCCGACAATGTCCGGCTAGTGCTTATGCTGATGGCTATCATTTTCATGATAACGCTCTATCGGGTCAAAACGGCGATGCAATCAAACCTTAAAGCAGTGGGACAGGCCAACGAAAAATACAAAGCGGCTAACCAAGAACTTCTACGGCAAGCACAAATCACCGACCGTACGCTACAAAAACTAAAACTGGCAGCCGAAGTTGCAGGGATGGGCATCTGGGTATGGGAGCTTGAACACAACACAGTGCGTTGGGATGATGCCATGTTTGATATCTACGGTGTCGACCCTGCTGAACGCAGCACCACATTGCCCTACGATTTCTGGGCTACCCGTGTACATCCAGAGGATTTGCCCCAAACGGAAGCGTTGCTCAATAACAGCAGACACGACAATAAATACCTAAGAAACCAATTCCGCATCATTCTGCCCGACGGCAGCATCCGTTTTATCAATTCGGGTTTCGTCATCGAACTTGACGCAAACGGCAGCCCTTTCAGAATAGTAGGCATCAACAGGGGTATTACCCACGAGGTTAGACAACAAGAAAAAATCACTGCCGCATTGCTAAAGGCCAATGCCGCCAATGAGGCTAAAACGGCTTTTCTGGCCAACATCAGCCATGAACTCCGCACCCCCATGACCGGCGTGCTGGGGATGCTGGATTTGCTGGCAGACACCGAGTTGTCACCCGACCAGACGAATTGGCTTAACACAGCACAAAATTCAGGCCAAGCCCTGCTGGAAATAATAAACGATATTATAGACTTGGCCAGGTTAGATGCGGATAAGTTTGAAATTGTGCAGGAAGATTTTAATTTGGTCGATTTGACAGAGGACATTTGCACCCTCTGGGCTAGCCGCGTCCATGCCAAAGGACTGGAATTAAATTGTTTGTTGCCAGTCAGCCGGTCCCAATACTGGCAAGGCGATGCACGGCGGATCCGGCAAGTGCTAAGCAACTTAATCAGCAACGCGCTTAAATTTACCGAACAGGGCGAAATTTTTGTCAGTGTCATTCAGGTGCTAGGGGAAAATGACCAAGCAGAAATGCGTTTCGAAGTCCACGATACCGGTATCGGCATTTCCGGACAAACCATTGACAGCTTATTCCAACCTTTTGCCCAAGCGGAAGAGGGGACTTCACGCCGTTTTGGCGGAACAGGTCTGGGCTTGGCGATCAGCAAAAAATTGGTGCAGCTCATGGGTGGCAAAATCGGCGTTGACAGCACCCTAGGCAAAGGTGCTTGTTTTTGGTTTACGCTGCCGTTAAGCCAACCGGCAGCGGCCCAAACAGTGCTGCCCGCTAATGAAATCCCCTGCACATTATCAGGAAAACGGGCGTTGATAGTTGATGACAACGCCACCAGCCGCAACATCTTGGACACCTATTTGACCAGCTGGGGGTTACTCGCCCATAACATGGACAATGCCGGCGAAGTGTCGGATCATCTACAAAGTGCCGCCTTAAACGGTGCGGCTTACGACATCATTTTACTGGCCAGGCAAACATCTGTGTTGCACAGTGTGGCCTTGGCCCGCTGCCTGGCGCAAATTCCTCCGATAGCGGGCATACCCATTATTTTGCTGACGTCGGAAAACCGCGTTGAAGCGGCCCTTTACCAAGGCACCGCCATTGCCCTTCATTTGCTTAAACCGGTGCGGCAAATGGCGCTCTACCATGCCCTGCTCAGTACCCTACAAGGCGGCAGCGATAACGGCAACACGCCGCCGCCCCAGACACCAATCAATCCACCCCCAAGTTATAAAGGCAAAAAAGTACTGGTGGTCGAGGATAACAAAATCAACCAAAAAGTCATTGTGGCCAAATTGAACAAGTTTGAAATCTTCCCCGATGTGGCTGAGAATGGCCAAATCGCCTTGGCAACATTGGCGCAAAGCACCTACGACCTGGTTTTCATGGATTGCCACATGCCGGTTATGGATGGCTACACCGCCACCCGTGAACTGCGCTTACGGGAACAACAACAAGGCTTGCCGCATCAGCCCGTGATCGCCTTCACCGCCAATGCCATGAACGGTGAATTCGAAAAATGCCTCGATGCCGGTATGGATGATTACATCAGCAAACCGATACATTCCGAGCAATTAATGGCTATACTGGCCTCTTGGTTAAATTATTCGTCATTAGCTAAGCATGGAAACACCTTTACCCCGGCTTCTCATTATCGATGACCAGCCCGACACTATCGCGTTGCTGTTAGCGTATCTTAATGATTTTTCAATCGACATTAGCGTGGCTTCCAATAGCGGGGAGGGCTTGCAAAAAGCCCTCAGCGACAAACCCGACATTATTTTTTTGGACGTGGTCATGCCTGGTGTCGATGGTTTGAAGCTTTGCAAGCAGCTTAAACTTAACCCGCTCACCGCCGCCATACCGGTGATTTTCCTTTCCGGTCGCGTCGAGCTGCATGACAAACTGCTCGGCTTTAGTGCCGGTTGCGTTGACTATATCACCAAACCCTATTCAGAAGCCGAAGTGGTTGCCAGACTCACCGCCCATCTTAGCCATGTCAAACGCTTATCGCCAGCCAATGGCGACCACAATGGGCCAGATATTGCCGACAAAATCATCCCGCAGGCCTTGCAATACCTGAAGGATAATCTTGCCGAACCTCCTAGGGTGATTGCTCTGGCCCACCTGCTGGGCACCAACGAAAGGAAACTGACCGATATTTTTCGGGAACAATTAGGCATGACGGTTTATGAATACCAAGCCCAATTACGGATAGAACAGGCTTGCCAGTTGCTGGCGGACAGCAACCTGCCCGTCAAACAAGTTGCCATACAGTGCGGATACAAAAATGCCGGTGATTTTAGCCGTGCGTTCCGCCGCCGCATGGGGGCCAATCCCCTCGACTACCGATTCAACAAGAGCCAACCAGACGCACCCTAAGAGCATCATTATGTCCTCGTTAGCAACCGCCCCAAAAACCAGGCCCTGCCTTTGGTTGATACGCATTGTTATTATTGTTATAGCAGTAGCATTCGGTTTTTATATTGCCGCAGAAAACAAGGTAAGGCAGCTCTACCAAAATAGTGTCAGCATATCCCTTCAGGCCAATACCTTACAGCCATCGCCAGACGCCAAGCAATTGTTGCTAAATGGCACATTGGATGAAGCCCAGACCTACCAAAACAAGGCGGATGCGCTATGTCTGTTGATCATCGCCATGACCATCGTATTGTTTTTTTTACTAAGGCGAATCTTGGTGACTATCAACCAAGAAATCAAGGCAAAATCAGAAAGCGTGCAATTCGCCAAAACCCTGGCCAATGGCGGCGCTTCTTTAATTTGGACAGCAAACTTGGACAAGCTGTGTGATTATTTCAATGAGCCTTGGCTGCGTTTTACCGGACGCACCTTGGAAGAGGAACTGGGCAATGGCTGGGCGGAAGGGGTGCATCCTGATGACTTTGACCGTTGCCTAGAAATCTATGTGACTAATTTTGAACAGCGCAAAGCTTTTAGCATGGAATACCGGATACGCCATGCCGATGGTGACTACCGCTGGATACTCGATGAAGGTAATCCCCGTTACGACGAACAAGGCAAATTTATCGGCTATATCGGCTTCTGTTATGACATCACCGCCCGCAAACAGACAGAACATGCCCTGCAAGAAAGTGAGAAACAATTCCGGGAGATCACCGACTCATCACCGCTAGCCCTTTTTATTGTAACCGTGCTTGAACAGCGCATCACCTACATCAACCCCACCACCATCAATCTGTTTGGTTATACCGCCGAGGAACTGCAATGTACGGACGATTGGTGGGTGTTGGCCTATCCTGATCACGAGTACCGCCAATGGGTCAAACAAGAATGGGAGCGCCGGATGACTGTCGCCATAGAGACTGGCGGTGTTATTGAGCCGTTGGAAGTGGTGGTGACCTGCAAAGATAGTTCGCGCAAAAATATCTCATGGGGGCTTTCCAATATCGGTGACAGGAACTTAATCTTCGGGCTTGATTTGACCAAGCGCAAGCAAGCCGAAATGGCCTTGCAAAGCAGCGAAAAAAAGTTTCGCGTCATTGCCGATAGCGCCCCCGTTGCCATTATCGTTTCCGATTCAAGCATGGGCTTGGAGCAGCCAGTGTTATACCTGAACCCTAAGTTCACCGAATTGTTTGGCTACACCTTAGCGGACATACCATCAATTGACGCATGGTGGGCGCTGGCCTACCCGGACACAACAATCAGGCAGCAGATTCGTCGGCGTTGGGATAATGCCGTGCATGAGGCTCATCAGAACAACAGCCAGATTGAGCCTCAAGACACCGTGGTGATAGGTAAAGACGGCATGAAACGCTATATAGAATTTCGTTTCGCCTCGGTTGGCGATCTTAACGTAATGATTGGAAACGACTTTACTGAACGGAGAAGCCAAGAAAAAGAACTGGACAAATATCGCTACCATTTGGAGAAACTGGTCGAAGAAAAAACCACCGAACTGGTTGCCGCTAAGGAAGCGGCGGAAGCGGCCAATATTGCGAAAAGTAATTTTCTGTCCAATATGAGCCACGAAATACGTACCCCCATGAATGTCATCTTAGGCTTCACTTATCTGTTGGAACGTGACCTGAAAGACCCCGGGCAGCTCGACAAGCTTGACAAAATAGGTAGCTCCACTAAGCATTTGCTGAGCATTATCAACGACGTGCTAAGCCTGTCAAAAATTGAGGCGGAATTGGTGGAGTTGGAGCAGATACCTTTTAAAATCAATGACACACTCAATCATGTGCGGGCCATTATCATTGAGCAGATCGAGCTGAAAAAACTGCAACTACGCTACGATATTGATCCCCGCCTAAGTGGCTTGACACTGATAGGCGATCCGCTACGCATAGGACAAATCCTGCTCAATTATCTCAGCAATGCCGCCAAATTTACCGAACAAGGCCACATCACCTTGCGTGGCAAATTGGAAGAGGAGCAAGATTATAGGGTTAAACTGAGATTTGAAGTGCAAGACACCGGCATCGGCATCAGCATGGAACAACAAAGCAAGCTGTTCCAGCCCTTTGTACAAGCCGAAGCCTCCACTACCCGCCAATACGGCGGCACTGGCTTGGGGCTAGCCATTAACCGCCGCCTCGCCAAGCTGATGGCTGGCAGCACCGGTGTTACCAGCGCGCTTGGTCAGGGCAGCACCTTCTGGTTTGAGGTTAGCCTACAACGTGCTGGCTCACAGTTACTTGAAGAAGCCACCAGCCCGCTAGCCCCCACCGTCCCCAGCGACTTCAGTGTGCTACTGGTGGAAGATAACAAAAGCAACCAAGAAGTGGCTTGTTTGCTGTTGGAGTCCAAAGGCTTTTCGGTGGACGTGGCGCAACATGGTGGCGAAGCGGTCACCATGGCCGAAGCCAAAGCTTACGACCTGATTCTGATGGACATGCAAATGCCGGTGATGGACGGGCTGGAGGCGACACGGCATATCAGGCAACTACACGGCGGCAGCATGGCAAGCCCCATTGTGGCGATGACCGCCAATGCCTTTGAGGATGACCAAAAACACTGTATGGAGGCGGGTATGAACGGCTTTTTAGCCAAACCAATAGACCCGGATGTTCTGTATAGTGAATTGGCACGATGGACTGTGCATTAGCCCAGTCTTCCATGAAAACAATTTTTGTTGCGTGGGCAAGTTTTTCATAACCACTAGGAATAGAGTGGACACCAAATTATTAGGAAATGAACATGACACTAAAGTCCAATCGCTGGGATTCTGCCGAACACCTGAAGACAGAACAAGATGTTGTCCATTATCTGGCTACGTGTTTTGACGAGGCGGGTGACGATTCCGCACTAATTGCCAAAGCCTTAGGTACAATCGCCCGCGCCCATAGCATGACCCAGTTGGCGAACGAAACCGGCTTGAGGCGTGAAAGCCTGTATAAGGCTTTATCGGGTGACGGCAACCCTAGTTTTAGTACAATTTTGAAGGTGATGGGCGCATTAGGCCTGAAGTTGCAGGTTGGCGTTTGTGCTAAGCAGCAGCAAACAGGTTTATAAGCTATGCAACTCTAGCCATTGTAGGGCGGGCAAGCTTTTCATGCCCGCGATCAGACCTGCCTCAGCAACATATCCAACCTTGCCACCAATGGGGCAAGAGGGGAAATCATTTATGTTGTTCGTATAAAGCAGGATACAATTAGTGTCATGAAAACGATTTTTACAACAGAAACATTTGATGTCTGGTTTGACGGGCTATGGGATAACCAAGCAAAACGTCGTATACAAATGCGTATCGACCGAGCTGAAAGTGGTCATTTTGGTGACTGCAAGCCAGTGGGCGAGGGTGTTTCGGAAATGCGTGTTGATGTGGGGCTGTAATGCTTCAGATGAACTTGGACTTCGCCCCTCCACGAACAATGGAATTATGCGGCGTTAGCCAGGGGCTGACACACCGCCAATTCCACATTATTTAGCCGTCTTTCCTTCCTCGCCATCCGTGCTGCGGCTAAC
>CAJAWH010000042.1 GCA_903945605.1 uncultured Methylococcaceae bacterium
CCTACCCCGAGTTGCTCGGTGCTGCTAATGCCGCTGGCACTGACGCTGACATAACCGGATTGGCTAAACAGCCAGCTGGTGGCAGCGTTATTGTTGAGCATCAGTTGCACCCAGCCATTGCTGGCGGTGGCTTGGTCAACGGCGATCTGAAAACAGGGGTAGGCAACATGGGCGCTGTCACAGGTGGTGTTGCCCTCTACAGTGCCGTTAGGATAAACAAAATAACGGGCATGGCTGGCGGTGCTGGTGGGCGGGATTTGTACCCATACTTGATAAGTGCCGGCAGACGGCACAGGCCATGAGGCTGTTTCGGTAATGCCGCCTATCAGTTCGATTGCTTGCGCGTTACTGATTTTTGGATAGACTTTGCTGCCCGTAGGCGGTGCTGCAACAACAACCGGAATGCCAAAAGCCACCATTAGCAAGATAATGCCAGCAATAGGTTTTAAGCGGGTGTTGTTATGCTTCATAAATTAGCCTGATAAATTAGCCTGTTGCAATGCTTAATTTTGGCAGCGTGCAGGGTTGGGGTTTGTTTCCTTACCCCAACCTTGTATCTACAGATTTTAGTTTTTCGAGGCGCGTTTGCGTTCGTTTTCGGTCAATAGCTTTTTACGCAACCGGATTGATTTGGGGGTGACTTCCACCAGCTCATCTTCGGCAATAAATTCCAACGCTTGTTCCAAAGTCATTTTTTGGATGCGGGCCAGCACTAAGCTTTCATCAGTACCGGCGGCACGGATGTTGGTCAGTGGTTTTGGTTTGCAAGGGTTGACGCATAAGTCGTTACTGCGTGAATGCAAGCCGACCAACATGCCTTCGTACACTTCATCCCCATTGACCAGCAACAAATCGCCGCGTTCTTGCAACGGATGCAAGGAATAAGTCACCGCTTTACCGGCCACCATAGAAATCATCACGCCACGCATCCGGCTACCCACATCACCCACTTTCATTGGGCCATAATGGTCAAAAACGTGGTACAGCAAGCCAGAACCTGAGGTGGCGGTCATAAATTCGGTTTGGAAACCAATCAGGCCGCGCGAGGGCATCATATATTCCAAACGCACGCGGCCTTTGCCATCAGGCACCATGTTGGTCAGGTCGCCTTTACGCTCGCCCAGTTTTTCCATGATCGAACCTTGATGCTCTTCTTCCACTTCGATGGTGACCATTTCGAAAGGTTCGCATTTTTTGCCATCAATTTCTTTGATGATGACTTCTGGACGGGACACGCCCATTTCAAAGCCTTCACGGCGCATGTTTTCAATCAGCACCGACAAATGCAACTCACCACGACCAGACACTTTAAATTTATCAGGGTCGGCGGTGTCTTCCACTTTTAGGGCAACGTTATGTTGCAGCTCTTTATCCAACCGGTCACGGATTTGACGGGTGGTGACAAATTTGCCTTCTTTACCGGCAAACGGGGAATTGTTGACTTGGAAAGTCATGGTCACCGTTGGCTCGTCAACGGTTAACGGTGTCATGATTTCAACCGCATCAGGGTGACAAATGGTGTCGGAAATTTCCAGTTTTTCAATACCGGCAAAGGCAATGATGTCACCCGCCCGCGCTTCGCTGACTTCCACCCGCTCCAAACCGTGGAAACCATAAATCTGCAACATGCGGCCTTTACGCTCTACCCCTTCGCGGTTGACGATGGTTAGGGGTTGGTTGGTCTTAATGCTGCCGCGCTGGATACGGCCGACCCCAATAACGCCCACATAGGTGTTGTAGTCAAGGCTGGACACCTGCATTTTGAAGGGGCCATCAATGTCAACCGGCGGCGGGCTGACTTTTGCCACGATGGTTTCAAACAAAGGGGTCATGTCACCACCGGTGATGGTGTGTTCCAAGCCCGCATAGCCATTGATCGCCGAAGCAAAAACAATCGGGAAATCGAGCTGTTCATCGGTTGCGCCCAAGCGGTCGAACAGGTCGAAAGTTTGATCAACCACCCAATCAGGACGTGCGCCCGGACGGTCAATTTTGTTGATGACGACAATAGGCTTCAAACCCAGAGCAAAAGCTTTTTGGGTGACAAAGCGGGTTTGTGGCATGGGGCCGTCCACAGCATCCACTAACAACAACACCGAATCGACCATCGACAACACACGCTCCACTTCGCCACCAAAGTCAGCATGGCCCGGGGTGTCTACGATGTTGATATGGTAGCCGTTCCAATCCAGTGCGGTGTTTTTTGCCAGAATGGTGATGCCACGTTCTTTTTCTATATCGTTGGAATCCATCATCCGTTCGGTCACTTTGGCATGTGCCGCAAAAGTGCCTGATTGTTGCAGCAGTTTATCAACCAAGGTCGTCTTACCGTGGTCAACGTGGGCGATGATGGCGATGTTTCTTAATTTCTCAATCACTTTGAATGTACTCTAATGGTTAAATAAACAGGTTTAGCCAGTCATCAACAGTGATCTGGATAAAAAAGGGGTAACGCCAGCAATAGTGTAATGCTACCGGTCAGCTTTGTTGCCAAGGCAGGTTTTGGAAACGCCAGCCGCCCAGATTGCCGCGCTGGCTGTGGTGATCCAAGGGGCCTTCGAAACCATCAATAATATTGACCAGCAGCCGATAACCCACTGCCTCCAAGGCTTTAGCGGCATCTAAGGAGCGTTGCCCGCTTCGGCACAACAACAAAACCGGCGCGTCAGGTTGCGGGGCTGCTTGTTGCACATGAGCGATAAAACTGGTGTTGATTTGCCAATCGGGCATTTCCTTCCACGGCACATGAATGGAGCCGGGCGGGTAGCCGACAAATTGGCGCTCCATGCTGGTCCTGACATCAATCAAGACCGCTTCGGGATCGTGTTGCAATAATTCCCAAGCTTGTTGGGGCTGTAGATTTTCTATCATAAGTTAAGGTGTCAGCCCAACCTGCGGAGGCCAAAAGCTTGGCTTGAGGGTTTTTGGGCACAAAATATGGCTATTATGGCATTCCCTTCTGTAGGGTCAAGCAATATAGCGCGTGGGCGTTGCCATTTCAGCAGGCAAGCGGCCCTGATTAGCTTGCTGTCCGGCGTTTACTCGCGGGTTGGCATGTTGACGCGGGGTTCCAACCAAACCTGTAAGAAATCCATAAACCGCCTGACTTTGGCGGACAAGTATTTTCTGTGCGGGTATACTGCGTAGATGTCCAAGGGCGGCAAAGCATAATCTTCCAGCACGACTTTCAGCCTGCCTTTTTCAATGTCTTTCCCGACCACATAAGTCGCCAACATCACCAGACCTAGGCCACCAATAGCGGCAGTCCTGATGGCATCCGCCACGTTGGCCTGCATCCGCCCTGATACGGTGATGGCGGTATAACCATTTTCGCCTTTGAATTGCCATTTGTTGCGCGGGGTGCTGGCCCAATTGACCAAACAGCTATGATTGACCAAGTCGGCAGGCGATTTGGGGACACCGTATTCTTCCAAATAGCTGGGCGCGGCACAAACAACCAATGTGGAACTGACCAGTTTTCTGGCCACCATGCTGGTGTCATTTAAAGCCCCCAAGTAGATGGCCAAATCGATGCCTTCATCAATCATATCGCCCGGCGTGCCTTGCAAAATCAACTCAACGCTTAAGTCAGTGTGTATTTTGAGGAACTCGGCAATGGCAAACGCAATATGCGTGGCACCGATCACCGGTGGCGCACTGATTTTTAACACGCCGCGCGGTTCGGTCTGCAAATGGGTCACCGCCGCTTCCATCTCTTCAACATCCAGCAACACTTGTTGGCAACGCTCAAGGTAAGAACCGCCCACATCAGTCAAGCTTAGGCTGCGGGTGGTGCGATTGAACAGCCGAGTGCCCAAACTGCCCTCAAGCTGCATAATATGCTTGGTGGCCATTGCCCGTGAAATGCCCAACTCACGCGCACCACCGGCAAAGCTGCCTGCTTTTGCCACCCGCACAAAAACATTCATACTGGTCAATTTGTCCATCTACACCCCACCCTGCCAACTATAAGTTTAATGAAATTAGCCTGTTATAAAATAATTGACTAGCCTGGCGATTGTCATAAGCTTATTCTAAAATTGAATAATAATGCTTGACACAGAAAATAATTTTATAACAGGAAACAATTCGTTTATTGAAAGGCATATTGTATACAAAAAATATCCCTGTATAGTAGCCTTCAAGTTAGAAAATTATAAATAGCTTTGTTAATTGTCCGACCATTTTCCTTTTCAACAACGGTAGGTAGGGTAGCAGCCATGAATAAATTCCATAAAAATTATGTGATAGGCTTAATATTTATTGTCGGCACTTGGAGCTTTATTTCCGGGCAATTTATTTTTTCAACCGTTTTGTTTGCTATTGCTGCGGTTTACAGCAATATAGCCATGAGACCAAACAAACCTGATCTCAAATAGTTAACAACCTCCTGGTGTTATACCCAACAAGCAGAGACTCCTCATAATATTCTGCTTGATTTTCGACCCACCCCTTGTAGCAAGCGGTGGGTTTTTTTTGCGGGCTATTGTCTGATAATGTCAAAAGCCTGCAATGCTGCTTGGCTGTCCCATTCACAGACCTCAACCGCGTCCACCCGTGCAAATAGGGGGCCTTGGTGGCATAGTGCAAGCAATGCCTGAAGTTTTTCTGCATCGGCTTCGGCTATAATTTCCACCCGCCCGTCGGGCAAATTTTTGACAAAGCCGTTGATGCCTAAGCGACGGGCTTCTTTTTGGGTAAAGGCACGGAAGCCTACCCCCTGCACGCGCCCCGCCACTAAAATTTTTAGTCGCCGGGTCATTTGCAAATCCGCCAACAATAATGGATTTTGGCGTTGCGGGCGAAGTCTTCGGGGATAGTTTGCGTGCTGATATCCTCCACCTGCAACCCCGCCAATGCCTCGCTATCTATTTTAAAGCGCCTGAAGTTAGTGGAAAAATATAAAACACCTGTGTCCGACAATAAGACAACGGCTTTTTTGATCAGCTCGGCATGATGGTTTTGGATGTCAAAAACGGTTTCCATGCGCTTGGAGTTGGAAAAAGTGGGCGGATCCAGAAATATCAGGTCGTATTGTCTGGGGTTGGTTTGTCCGGCTTCGGTCGCCAGCCACTCCAAACAATCAGCCTGGATAAATTCATGTTCGCCTGACACCTGATTTAGAGCCAAGTTATTTTTTGCCCAGCCGATATAAGTATGCGACATATCCACGGTGGTGGTCGCCAGTGCGCCACCAACGGCGGCATGAACGGTCGCGCTGCCGGTATAGGCAAACAGGTTTAAAAACCGCTTGCCTTTGGCTTGTTGCTGGAGCAACAGCCGCATAGGCCGATGGTCAAGAAACAAACCGGTATCCAAGTAATCTTCAAAATTGACCAAGAGCTTACAGCCACCCTCTTGTACCGTATGAAAACGCCCTTGTCCACTGTGCTTTTCATATTGATCAGTATTATGTTGTTTACGGCGTATTTTTAAGGCTATTTGCCCGCGGTCAATCGCAAACACAGCGGGCAATGCCGCCAATAATGCCGCCAGGCGTTGGTCGGCCTTGTCGCGGTCTATGGTTTTTGGCGGTTCATATTCTTGCACATTCAGCCATGTTTGTTCACCCTGATAAACATCAATGGCCACCGCATACTCCGGCAAATCAGCATCGTAGGCGCGGTAACAACTAATGTTGTTTTGCTTGCGCCATTGTTTGAGTTTTTTCAGGTTTTTGGTGAGCCGGTTAACAAACATCGCGGTAGCCACATCCACCTCAGCCGGATACGCATCCGCTTCAGGTAAATCCGGCGCTTCAGGCGGGTGGATGTGCGCCACCCGTTCCGCCGCTGTGGTCGCTTTGGGCACAAAAAACGCCTGCTCTTCAATACTCAGCCTGAGTAATTTACACTCCAATGCGCCGTTAAACAAGGTCAGTGGCTTTTGGGAGCGTATCCCCAGCCGGAAACCCAACTCAGGGTTGCTGATAATCATGGCCGCTTTCCAGCCAATAAAATGCGCTTTTAAAGTGTCGCCAAATTTTTTATACAGGGCGGCGGTTTCCGCTTCATCCCCCAAGCGTTCGCCGTAGGGCGGATTACAGATCAACAAGCCGGGCGACCACGCCTCGGCCGGTCTGGCATCGGCAATGTCGCGCCGTTCAACGTGTATTTTATGAGCCAAACCGGCGTTGGCAATGTGCTTGAGTGCTGTGCTGACGGTGTGCCGGTCTTGGTCAAATCCGACAATGACCGGCAATTGGGTCAGGCCAATGTAGCGGCGCTTTTCCGCTTCCGCGATAAGTTTTTGCCAACTTCCGGCATCGTGCTGCTTCCAGCCGCTAAAGCCAAAATAATCGCGTAACAAGCCCGGGGCAAAATCGGCGGCGATCATGGCCGCTTCCAACAATAAGGTGCCGGAACCGCACATGGGGTCAATCAAGCTGCCTTTTTGTTTGGCAATGGCAGGCCAGCCACTGCGTAACAGCATGGCTGCGGCAAGGTTTTCTTTAATCGGCGCGGCGATGTTGATATCGCGGTAGCCGCGTCGGTGCAAACTGTCGCCGGACAAATCCAAGCTCAGTTGTGCCGTTTCGCCTTGCAAATGCACATTGATACGGAGCGTGGGCCGTTCGGTGTCTACTGAAGGGCGTTGACCGAATTTCTCCCGCATTTGGTCTACAATGGCATCTTTGACTTTCAATGCGCCAAAGTGGCTATTGTTGATAACCTCTGAATTTTTGGCGTTAAAGGTCACGGCAATGCTGTCTTCTGGATTGATATGTTCATACCAATTGATGTTTTGCACGCCACGATAAAGATCATCTTGCGAGTTTACAGCAAACGAGCTGAGTTCCAAGAACACGCGGTTAGCCGTTCTTGACCATAAACACACCCGATAGGCGAGCGCCAAATCACCAGTAAATGCTACACCAGCCAGCGTGGCCTTATAATTTTGGACTCCCAAAGCCTGTAATTCTTCGGTGAGTATGGGTTCCATCGCCTTGGGCGTGGTGGCAAAAAATGAGCGGGTGATTAGCATAATGGGCAATAAAAAAGCCTTGCAGATGCAAGGCTTTTGGTCAAAAAACAGTTCCTGATTGATAGCTTACCAGATTAACATCCCTCAGTTGAAGGTAATGGAATAATTTGATGTTTTGGGCTAATGAATGCATTTGTGGGCCATAGGCAACGGTGGTTTGCCAGGCGAAACCACCGTACCTTTTCTTTTAAAGGCTATTATTGGGCTGTTTGCTTAAGCGGCGTCCGGTTTATTTCCACATCCGTTTCAGACTGGATGCTGTCCACCACGTCATTAAATTCAACCTGACCGATCGCCCTCGCCATGCTGATGCCTATCAGGCTTAGCTGGTTTTTCAGCTCATCGGTGGCTATGCCGTCCCTTACCGCGTTGATGCTAACCACCACTTGCTCACCCGAAGGCACTGGCACAACCAATACGCTGGCTTTGCCGCCGACCGGTTTCGCCGCCTTGAACACCGCTTGCACCAAAGCTGCCGGTAAGTCACCGCCTTTACGGCTGAGTTGCTTGGCTTCCTTGATGGGCAATTTATTTTCAGTGGCGACTGCCTGCAGGGTTTCGCCAGCCTGTAACCGCGCCTTGATCTGTTGGGCTTTGGCTTCGGTCAATTGATTGGCCTTATCCTGCTTAAGCACCCCAACAACCGCTGGCTTGACAGTCGCCAAATCCTGCGGTGCAGCCGGTTTATGTTCCAACATCCGCAACACCACCAAGCGGTCTGAAGACAGCTCGATAGGTGTGCTATTGTTGCCTTTCAGCACCTCTTCAGAAAAGGCCATGCTGCGGATTTTTTCGTCGCTGGCAACCCCTTCACCTTGGTCATGGGTAAACAGGGCGGTTTTGTTGACTTTCAGTCCTAAGGCGTTAGCCACGGCTTGCAAATTGTCAGGATTTTCATAACTCATTTCGGTCAGCTTTTCACCCGCCTCATAAAAGGCCGTGTCCACCTGCGATTTTTGATAAGCGGCAGTGACCTCCGCTTTGGCATCAGCAAAGGACTTGACGCTTTTTGCGGTCAATTCGGTGACTTTAATCAAATGATAACCAAAAGCGGTTTTGACCGGCTCTGAAACCTCGCCCAATGCCAGCTTACTGGCAGCTTCATCAAAAGGTTTTTCCATCACGCCGGGGCTATAAAGGCCCAAATCCCCGCCAATTTTGCCGCTGGCTTTGTCATCCGACAGTGTCTTGGCCAGTGCGGTAAAATCTTTGCCCCCCGCCAATTCTTGTTTGGCCTTTTGGGCATTGGCCAAAGCGGTCTTGTCATCAGTCTTCGGCGTGACCGCAAACAGGATATGGCTGATTTTTCGGCGTTCAGGCGTGGTGTATTGGTCTTTTTGCTCTTCGTAGAAAACCTTTAACTTATCTTCGGTGACAACCACTTTTTTAGCCAACTCGCTTTCTGACAGCTCAACATATTCAACAGAAACTTGCTCGGGTGACTGGTAGTCGTTTTGATGCTGCTGGAAATAAGCATTAACCTCCGCATCGGTCGGCGGGGTGTCCACCGCTTGCAGAGGAACGGTCAGGTACTGGATATCGCGTTGCTGGAATTGGATTTTGACAAATGCGTCCAGATCATAAGGCGTGGCAAAACTGCTTTCGGTGATGGCATTCTGGAACTGCTCCATCAATATGGCATTTTTGATCCGGCTTACAAATTCATTGGATGAAATATGCTGGGCATTCAGCATCATTTTGTATTTGTCTTCGTCAAATTTGCCATCAGTATGGAAATACTCCAACCCTTTGATATAGTCACGGACGTTACCGTCAGAAACCACCAAGCCTTGCTTGTGGACATATTGCAAAAGCACTTCGTCTTTTATCAGCTTTTGCAATGCTTGCCCCTTTAAGGTTTGTTCGTCTATATTCATGCCCCTAAGGCTTTGGCTGAACTGTTCGTAAGCCTTATTGACATCACGCTGATAAAAATCTTTATCACCGACCGTGGCAATCGGCGCTTCACGGCCATTATCAAAGTAATTGTTGATGCCCCAAAAAGCAAACGGGACACAAATCACAATCAAGATGCCCCATGCAAATGCGCCTTGGGATTTTTCTCTAATTTTTGTCAGCATAGCCTGGCCCTAAAGAAACGCCTTATCGTTGTGAAAAGGTGGCGACAGATAAAACCAAAGCGGCAATAATAAGCCACTATCACTTTGATTTTAACCATAGCCGAAAATTTATTAAAAAAAAAGCCCCGAACCAAAGGTACGGGGCTTTATCTTGTTTTGGCGAAGTGGACGGGGCTCGAACCCGCGACCACCGGCGTGACAGGCCGGTATTCTGACCAACTGAACTACCACTCCAAAAGAAGTCTGGTGGGTGCTGAGGGGTTCGAACCCCCGACCCTCGCCTTGTAAGGGCGATGCTCTCCCAGCTGAGCTAAGCACCCGACTTATGCAAACTATTATACAGCGTCTTTTAAAGTTTTACCAGCTTTAAATGCAGGAATTTTTGCTGCCTTGATAATTATTTCTGCGCCGGTCTGCGGATTACGGCCTTTGCGCTCGGCCCGTTCCTTGACGGAGAAGACGCCAAAGCCCACCAATGTGACACTGTCGCCGTTGCTTAATGCCGTTGTCACTGCATTCAGGAATCCTTCCAATGCCCGACCCGCATCCGCTTTAGTCAATTCTGCCGACTCTGCGATAGCGTCGATAAGTTCCGATTTATTCATTATTCCCCCTTAGGAAGTCATTCTATATATGATATGGAAATTGTGCAACACTCCGCAATCTGGTTCTTATGTACAGCAGAATCACAAGAATCTTGAAGCATTTATATCAACCCCCCCAATACAGTGTCAAGCATTAAAGCCTAGCGGCGAATATAAAAGTCCAATGTGATGGGGCTGGCCTCGCCATTGGGCCACTCAGCCACTTGTTGGCAACACCAGAACCTGGTTCAATGGGCTGTCAAACCATGACTAATGGTCTTGACCGGTTCAGTTTCAGACACTACATCAGCAAGGATTTTTTTATCAATGGGCGACGGCAGATACTGCAAGGCCACTTGCAACACCTCATCAATCCAATGCACCGGAATGATTTCCAAGTTGGACTTGATGTTTTCGGGTATGTCTGCCAAATCTTTCTCGTTTTCCAACGGAATCAACACAGTGGTGATGCCACCACGGTGGGCCGCCAGCAATTTTTCCTTCAAACCGCCAATAGGCAGCACCTCGCCGCGCAGCGTAATTTCACCGGTCATGGCCACACAAGCCCGCACCGGGATTTTAGTCAATGCCGAAATAATGGCCGTACACATGCCAATACCGGCACTTGGGCCATCTTTAGGGGTCGCCCCTTCCGGCACGTGGATATGGATGTCAAAGTTTTGGAACACATCACTATTAATGCCCAAAATGTCAGAACGGCTCCTGACCACGGTCATAGCCGCCTCAATGGACTCTTTCATGACCTCGCCCAGCTTACCGGTGGCGGAATGCTTGCCTTTACCGGGTATGACAGCCGTTTCAATAGTCAACAATTCACCGCCCACTTCAGTCCACGCCAAACCAGTCACACAACCAACCTGATCTTGCTCTTCGGCAAGCCCGTAGTTGTACCGTCTGACCCCCAGATAATCGGCAAGATTGTTTTCGGTGATTTGCACTTGGCTGGCACTGGGCTGCAACAGTAAGTTTTTGACCACTTTCCGGCAAATTTTGGAGATGTCCCGCTCCAAACTGCGCACACCCGCCTCGCGTGAATAATAACGGATCATATCACGCACCGCCAACTCGCTAATGGCAATTTCTTTGGCATCCAAGCCATTGTTCTTGATCTGTTTGGGAATCAAGTAACGCAACGCGATATTGATTTTTTCGTCTTCGGTGTAGCCCGCCAAACGGATCACTTCCATTCTGTCCAGCAGCGCCGGGGGAATATTCATGGTGTTGGCGGTGGCTACGAACATCACATCGGACAAATCAAAATCGACTTCCAAGTAATGGTCGGCAAAGGTATGGTTTTGTTCGGGGTCTAGCACTTCCAATAGGGCTGATGCCGGATCACCCCGGAAATCCTGCGCCATTTTATCAATCTCATCGAGCAGGAACATCGGATTACGGGTTTTCACCTTAGTCAGGTTCTGTAAGATTTTGCCCGGCATGGAGCCAATATAAGTGCGCCGATGCCCGCGGATTTCCGCTTCATCACGCACACCGCCCAAAGCCATACGCACATATTTGCGGTTGGTGGCGCGGGCGATAGATTCGCCCAAAGAAGTTTTGCCCACACCCGGTGGGCCCACCAAACATAAAATAGGGCCTTTCAATTGTTTGACGCGCTGATGCACGGCAAGATATTCAAGGATACGTTCCTTAACTTTTTCCAGGCCGTAATGCTCGGCTTCCAACACTTGTTCGGCAATCTTAAGATCATGCCTGACCTTGGTTTTTTTCTTCCAAGGCACATTGACCATCCAGTCGATATAGTTCCGCACCACCGTGGCTTCCGCAGACATTGGCGACATCAGTTTGAGCTTGTTCAATTCCGCTTCAGCCTTTGCCTTGGCATCTTTGGACATACCCGCTTCGGCAATTTTCTTTTCCAGCTCATCAATTTCATTGGAGGCTTCATCCATGTCGCCCAATTCTTTTTGAATCGCCTTCATTTGCTCATTCAAATAGTATTCGCGCTGGTTTTTTTCCATTTGTTGCTTGACACGGACACGGATTTTTTTCTCCATTTCCATCAGATCAACCTCACCTTCCATCAAGGTCATCAAATGTTCTAGCCGCTGTTGTATATCAACGGTTTCCAAAATGATCTGCTTGTCATGCACTTTCAGGCTCATGTGTGCCGCCATAGTGTCAGCCAAGCGGCTCGGGTCATCAATGCCATTCAAGGAGACCAGCACTTCCGGCGGTATTTTGTTGTTCAGTTTGACATATTGCTCAAAAGAACTGATCACGGTGCGCTCCAGCACATCCTGCTCTTGGTCGGTCAAATCGATCACTTCTGCCAGTGGTGTCAGCAGCGCCGAATAAAAACTGTCCGTTTCCTTATAGGCCAGCACCTTATTGCGCTCGCAGCCTTCCACCAACACCTTGACCGTACCGTCAGGCAATTTCAGCAACTGCAAAATATTTGCCAACGTGCCAATTTCGTAGAGGTCTTCAAATTCCGGTTCATCCACTTCCGCTTCCCGTTGCGCGACCAACAACACTTGCTTGTTGTCACGCATCGCCGAATCGAGTGCATCAATAGATTTTTCCCTGCCGACAAATAAAGGGATCACCATGTGCGGATAAACCACCACATCCCTTAACGGCAACACCGGAATTAACTCTTCTGTATTTTCTAGGCTAGTCATGCTGTTTGCATCCATTTTGGTAATCATCGTCTAATAGAAAGATTATGGGGATACCAATGCAAATAGCAAGACAAACCGTGCAAAATAAATTTGCCGGTGAGCAGAAAAGCGCGGCAACCCCGCCAACAACCAAGACGAGGTTGCCACCCATAGCCCACTAGGGAGCTAACGGCTTATTTGCTATGAATATTAAATACGTCTGTACCAAAGGTGACGTTATTAATGGCCGCATAACCTAAATGGCCTAAACCATCAGCACCACCTGAGGTGATACCTAAGATATCTTCGTAGCTACGCAATGCAGTGAAATGGTTATAAACACCTTTTGTGTTGACAGTACCGGGTTTGATGAATTTGCTATTGAACAGCACCGCACCGACTTGACCGCCACCGGCATAAACATAATCAGTGGCTGGGGCTTTTTGGTAACCGAACATGCCTAAAATTGGGCTAAAACCTGGGTTGGTCACATTGGGGCCAATCGGTGAGTTACAAGAAGCCTGGAATTTGCTTGAGCAAGCTCTGGCATCAGTAAAGCCCGATTCATCAAAGGTCAACACCACCAGCATTTTGCCGCTCTTATAGGCAGGTGAATTAAAGATCATCGGCATCCAATGCTTCAACCACAAGTCAGCACTGACCAAACCACCAATGTTTTTGCCTGAAGCGTTTACAGTGCCTTCAACATTAGGGCCGGCACAAGTGGCATCATGACCGTCATTGCAAAGGTTGGGGGTTACGAACATGAATTTAGGTGTGGTGGTTTCTTTTTTCAGGTCCTGATACAAATGACCGCTAAATTGGTCAGCAGCACCGGCAGTACCTACCACCAACTTGCCCAACGGCACCACATGGCTATCGCAACGAGATTGGTTGTCGATCACCGAGTGGAAATAAACAAAGGGGTTATGACGGGTTGCATACTGGTCGTTGGCAGCCGCACTATTGGAATTGTCGGCACCGCCAATCGGTGGATGGGCACAATCTGTGCCGCCCATAGGGTCTGCATCACCGTAATCACGGACAGGGTCATTACCCATGTCTTCCGCATACGAACGCCAGTTCAATGTGCCAGTAGGATATTTGTCATCCAACTGGTCACCAATAGTGGTGACACCATTTGAAGTGGCAGTTGGCGCAGGGTATACGCAACCATCACCGACCACTTGACCCGGGAAAGCGTTGGCATCTGCATCAGTGCCTGGCGTGACATTGGTAAAGCCGCCAAGTAACGGCGGCTTAGCCAAAGTTGCCAAGTTAAGGCAGTCATTATTGGTTGAAGGGGTTGGCGTTTGGCCAGAAACCTGTGCAATATAATTGCCCAGGCTGACATGGCTGGTACCAAAATAATTGGGCACCAATTCACCTTGCTTTAACAGTGTGTTATTGAGGTAGGTGGCGGGCGAAGCGGCACCAAAAGTGGCGCTGTAACTTTCATTTTCCAGGTCAATAACTAGGATATGGTCAATATGGGCAGACGCAAACGCAGGCACGTCAGCGTGTGCGGGCAAGGCGGCAGCCATGCTGGCCAAGCACATTGCAAAAACAGTTTTTTTCATGCTAATTACCTTAAAGTAAATAATTGATTGGGAAATTTCATCTGCTAAGATGAACAGGCAGTTTATAGCAGCCGTATGACAGCGGAATTAATTGCCAGACCAAAAACAAAATGCAATCAGTTGATAAATCTATCAGTAATGCCCAAAAACTAAGCGCCACCCTAGCGCTCCGTTGCCTGCTTGGCATGGCTGCTGGCAACTGTGATGCCCCGCTGTTGTCCGGCCTTTTGGCATCACCCAGCTACCCGTTGGTTTTTTAAGTGTTTGCCACCGCCTGTTTGTCATATAATCGGCATTTACGATTACTTGTTACCCATTATTAGGAGCCACCATGAAAAGACTTACCCTTGCAACCATCCTGCTGGCCTTGTCCGGCGCCACCGCTTTCGCCCACGGCCCCGTGCGCCAAAAAGCCGAACTGGAGGTCACCATCAACGCCCCCGCCGAAAAGGTCTGGGCCATCATCAAGGACTACGGCGACATGTCCTGGTTGCCCGCCGTCAAAAGCACCTCTGTTGAAGGCGGCAACAAAAAAGGCGCGGTGCGCGTGCTGACCCTTAAAGACGGCGGCACCATCACCGAAGAGCTGAAAAAATATGACGAGGCCAAAATGTCCTACGCCTACAAAATCACCGAGATGAGCACCGCCAAAACCATCACCCATTCCGGCGCGGAAGAAAAAGTGCCTGTCCTGCCGGTTGACAACTATGCCGCCAGCATTGAAGTGGAAAGCCAGGGCGGCGCGTCGTTGGTATCTTGGAAAGCCGCTTACTACCGCGCTTACATGAACAACAATCCACCCGAGGAAATGAACGAAGAAGCCGCCAACACCGCTGTCAACGCCGTGCTGAAATCCGGCTTGGACAATTTGAAAGCACTGGCGGAAAAATAGGCCAAAACGGTGTTTAACCCAGCTTTCCGCGCTATAGCTTTGACCGTCGCCAGTGCTGTGTTAAGCCCCGCAGCCATTGCCGCCCCGTTTGCTTACATCAGCAACCAATTGGCGGACAGCGTCGCCATTATTGACACCGCCCAATCAAAAACTATCGCCACCGTGGCGGTGACTGGCAAACCGGCAGGTGTCGCATTGTCGCCCGATGGGCATTATTGCTATGTCAGCACGCCTGAAGCCAAAGGTTTTGCCGTATTGGATACGGCAAAACACGCAGTCATCGCCACCGTTGCCGTGAGTGAAGGCGCGTTAGGGATTGCCGCCAGCCCTGATGGCACCCGTATTTACGTCGCGGATTGGTACCGCAACACAGTAACGGCATTGGATGCCCACAGCCTTAAGACAATCGCCTCCCTTGCCGTAGGCGAGTCCCCTTCTGGCTTGGTGGTCAGCCCCGATAGCCGTTGGCTTTATGTGGCCAACCGCATCAGTAATTCGGTAGCAAAAATTGACACCGAAAAATGGCAGGTCACCAACACAGTGTCAGTCGGCAAGCACCCGTTTGGGCTGGTGCTGGATAGCCGAGGCGAACGCCTGTATGCCGCTAATGTAAAAAGTGATGATGTGACCGTATTGGAAACGGCACGGATGAAACACTTGGCAACCGTTAAAGTGAATATGTTGCCTTACGCGCTAAGCTTGGCGCAAAATGACAGCCGCCTGCTGGTCACCAATCAGGACGACAATTCGGTGTCGGTGGTCGATACCGCCACACTTAAAGAAATAGCCCTGATAGACGTGGGCGGCAAACCAGAAGGCATCAGCACCCACCCTGACGACCGCCATGTTTATGTCGCCAATTGGTTCGACGGCACAGTATCGGTAATTGATGCCCGCATCCTGAAAGTGACCGGCACCATCAAAGCCGGTGAAGGCAGCCGAGCCTTTGGGCAATTTATCGGCAAATGACACGCTAAACCCCATTGGCTGGTGCATCCCTACAGCCACTCATTGCAAACTGACCGAAAACGAGGAAGAACATGGCTGAAACAGTGGACGAACTGACCGTCACCTACGAAGACGGCGGCATTGAAACCGTAAAAGAACTGGATAAAAAAGTGCTCACCAAAGGCGCTTGGGCAACCGTTATGTACCGCTACCAAGACTGGAACCGTGCCAAAGAAGAATATGGCCCGGACAAGTACACCATCCGCCGCTACCAAAAGCGCAATGGCGAATATCAGCAAAAATCCAAATTCAACATCTCCAGCAAAGACCAAGCGAAAAGCATAATCGCCGCCTTGGAAGAATGGATTAAGGATTGATTTTTCAATATTTTTTAAAACCAGCCTAGTTTAAGCGAACGCCCATGTTTGAGCTACAGACGGCTCATCTTCGTCATGTCAAGTTGCAAGGGTTTAAATCAATAAAAGATTTAGACCTGGACATGAACCCCATCAACATTCTGATTGGTGCAAACGGTGCAGGCAAATCCAATTTTATTTCGCTGTTCACTTTTTTAAGGAATTTGTCCGAAGGCAAACTGCAAATCTATACCGAAAAACAAGGTTATGCCAGCACCTTCTTTCACTTTGGCCCCAAACACACACCTAGCATTACCATTGATATGGACATGGGCTTGATTGGTTACCACGCTGAGCTTGTCCACGGGGAAGCTAATGACGCGCTGGTGTTTGATAAAGAATATTGCAAAATTGCAACAGCAAAATATCCGTACTACTTTAAGAGCCAATTTGGCGAAAGCGGTATGCTTGAAGTGACCAGCGACCAGCCCAACTCGAAATATCCACTGGCCGATACTCTAAACTATTTGCGACAATGCAAAGTCTATCACTTTCACGATACCAGCCCCACAGCGGGCTTTAAAAAAGCACAACCCATCAATTCAAGTGTGTTGCTTGCTGCTGATGCCAGCAACCTCGCGCCTTTCCTGCTATCTATGAAAAGCCGTAAGCCAGGTATTTTTCAAGATATGGTTAATTATAAAAACATCGTTGCCACCATCAAAACAGTAGCCCCTTTTTTTCATGACTTTTACCTTGTACCGAGCGGTGAGCCAGGCAATGAATCGGTCTTGCTAAGATGGCTGCATCGAGATTATGACGAACCTTTTTCAGCCAACCAACTTTCTGATGGCACAGCCCGCTTTATCTGTATGGCAACATTGTTCCTTCAACCCGAAAGACACCGCCCAAAAACCATTGTCCTTGATGAACCGGAACTGGGCTTACATCCTGCCGCACTGGATGTACTGGCAGAACTGGTCAAAAGCACAGCAAAAAGCAACCAAGTGATTTGTTCAACACAATCGGTGGCTTTTGCCAATCACTTTGCCCCGGAAGATTTTATTGTTGTCGATCAAGCACAAGGGGCATCGACATTCAAAAGACCCAATGGAACAGAACTTGTGCATTGGCTTGAAGATTATGGCATGGGTGATATTTGGTCAAAAAACCTGATTGGAGGCCGCCCCGAATGGACAAAAGGGTAAGGCTAGGCATTTCTGTCGAAGGCAC
>CAJAWH010000043.1 GCA_903945605.1 uncultured Methylococcaceae bacterium
GTCCTTATCGCCCACGCTTATCACTATGTTGCGTGACGAGTTATTGCAAAAACGCTATCTGCGTCATTTGTCCAAGCTGTTGGATTTGTCAGAAAAAGAGGTGCAAAGGACACGCCAACAAGCGGGCTACCACACATTGGCCCGGCATTACCGCCGCCTATACCGCGACACTTGGGCGATCTACCAAGAGCAATACCAAGGTGACATTTTACAAGCCTTCAAAAAATACCATGATGCCGGGCATTTGGAACTGATCACCTGTGCCGCCACCCATGGATTTTTGCCGTTATTGAATGTCAGTGAAACAGCGGTGCGCAACCAGATTAAAATTGGCGTGGACACTTTCACTGCTAACATGGGCTTTGCGCCAAGCGGCTTTTGGTTGCCTGAATGTGCCTATTATCCGGGGTTGGAAGCCTTATTGGCGGAGTCGGGCATCCGTTATTTTTTCGTCGATAGCCACGGCATCACCGATGCCAGCCAGCCACCGCATAATGGTGTATATGCGCCGCTGGATTGTGGCAATGGTGTGGCCGCTTTTGGCCGTGACCCAGAATCATCACGGCAAGTCTGGAGTTCGCACGAAGGCTACCCCGGTGATTTTGATTATCGTGAGTATTATAAGGATATTGGTTTTGATCTTGATCTTGACTATATCGGCCCGTATATCCTCGATGGGCATATCCGCACCAACACCGGCATTAAATATTATCGGGTGACGGGCGGCGATAACCCCAAGGAAATCTACCATCCAAAAGCCGCGCAAGCCAAAGCCCTGCAACATGCCCATGATTTTATCGGCAAGCGGAAGGTGCAAATTGACCAGCTCAGTGCCAATATGGACAGGCGGCCCATAATTGTGGCCCCCTACGATGCGGAATTGTTCGGGCATTGGTGGTTTGAAGGCCCGCAATGGCTAGAGGCGGTGCTAAGGCTTGCCGACCAGCCGGACAGTACCATCCAGACCGCCAGTTGCAGTGATTACTTGCAAGCCATAGCCAAACACCAACAGGCCACCCCGTCGGTGTCCACCTGGGGTGACCAAGGCTATTTCAGCTATTGGCTGAATGAAACCAATGATTGGATTTACCCGTTACTGCACCAAGCCGAAGCGGAATTGGAAAAACTGGTCAGTGATTTGCAGGGTCTGACCCTAAACACCTTGCAAATCCGCACCCTGAAACAAGCGGTACGCTCGGTGCTGTTGGCACAATCTTCTGATTGGCCATTTATTATGAAATCGGGCACCACAGTGGAGTATGCCACCAAACGCATCACCGACCATTTGGCACGGTTCAATTACCTGCACGACAGCATCCGCAAAAACCGCATCAATGAACGCTATCTATGTGCCTTGGAAATTATGGACAATCTGTTTCCTGATATTGATTTTAGGGATTACCTCCCTGTTAAAAAAACATAAAAAGGCCTGGCGCCTTACTGACAACCACCCATTACCGCCTGACTGGGCTAGAGATATTGATGGACAAAATTAGCTTGCATTACTCAGAAAACATTATCAGCCGAAAAAAAGCCAGGGCGGAACAAATCCTTAGTTTTTTTATGGTGGTGGAAAACCTGGACTACAACAA